>VGOE01000114.1 GCA_016876035.1 Chloroflexota bacterium | reverse complement strand
CATTGGCCCGACAAGAGAGCCGCCATAGGTTATTTTGCACTGGATAGCACCAAGGTCATCTTTTGTGGCAACATGATAGCACGATTGTTGGTAATGATTTGTCACAGTCCTTTCTGAGACAGGCTCTAAAGCTCGATCCCTACTCAATCTGTTGGGGTTTTCATTCCGGCTTACAGCCAGCACCACCAAAGAATGAAAATGACGAGGCGAGCCGCCGCTACAGGGTTCCTGGATTCCCGCTTCCGCGGGAATGACAGTCTGGAAGGTAGCCTCTCTAGCGGCATTTGCGGAGTAATGGGGCGGTGGTGGGCGGGTGGGGTTTGCTGAGGGAGGGGGTAGTGGGCGGGTGATGAGCGAGATTCTTCGCCCGCCTGCGGCGGCTCAGAATGACAGGTAAGGACGCCGTCATGCTTGACCATTCTAGTGGCCTTCACTTCGTCAAGTGTCAGTACTCCGGCTCGAAGTTGCCCCACCACCCTGGGATTGCCACGCTCGTTTGCGGCGAGCTCGCAATGACAGGAGAAACCCGCAGGGTGGATTCCCGCTTCCGCGGGAATGACAGTCTGGGGTGTAGCCCCTGCTACTGGTATTTTCGTGAGCAGTCGGGGAGAAAGAGAAGGGCAGGCAGAAATGCCTGCCCTTAAGCTGTAGCTGCTTTCTGCGCGGTAAATCAGGAGTGCCTGGCGAACTTGTAGCCTACCCCGCGCTCACTGAGGATGAGGCGGGGGTGGCGGGAATCGTCGCCCAGCTTCTGGCGGAGGCGGTAGATATACTTCTTTAAGAGAGCGGAATCCTCACCGCATTCCTTGCCCCATAGCTTCTCCAGCAGGGAGCGGTGGGCGAGCACTTTGCCCTCATTCCTAACCATCTCAAGAAGCAGATCGTACTCGAGGGGGGTCAACTTGACAGGCTTTCCCGAGAGGAGCACCTCGTGGGTGGACAGGCTGACGGTCAGGTCACCGCTGATGAGGGGTGGGTGATCGTGCCGGAAGCCGACAGCGTAGGCACGCCGGAGCAAGGCATTTACCCTGGCCAGGACATCAACAGGGCTGAAGGGTTTGGTGATGTAGTCGTCCGCCCCGGCCTCCAGGACTCTGACTCCCTCCGTCCCTTGCTGTTCCTGGCCCAGAATAATGATCAGGGGTACATCGGAGGACTCGCGGACTTTGCCCAGCAGATCCAGCCCGTTCATGTCTGGCAAACAAGAGTCGGCCATCACCAGATCGGGCGCTTCTGCCTTCAGCATCTCTATACCTGTGGACCCGTCCGTAGCAGAGATGACGATGGCATTCTGCCATCGCAGTTGCAGGTAGAAGGAAATATCCTCCACCACGGCGCTATCGCTGATTACCAGTACCTTCATGGGTCACACACTGTCCGCGTTGCTTGAGCGCAGCCCGACTGCGAAAATTGAGACGATTTTGCCCGGGGGCCTCCGCCGTGCAGTTGTGGTGGCCCCAGCCGCCAGTTTACCGACGCATATATGAGAGGGGTGGCCGTATCGTAACTGCGCATGTAAGCGGAGAGATGATACACCATTTACAGGATCATGTCAAGCCCTTTAAGGTCTAGAAAGCAATAGCGCTAGCGATGCAAACTTGTAGGATGGGTGTGGCTCGTTGTCGGGAGGAAAGGGCCCACCACCACTGTCAACAGAATAGGAAAGGCGTCTTCTCCGGCGGCCGCATGGCCCGGAAATTTCAGTCGCTATTTCTCAGCGGAGGGCTTGTTATCAAGACAGACCAAGAAAGTCTATAGCTGTCGCGCTATCTTTGATGCCTCATGAATGGCGTGTATGACCTTACCGGGCTGTCGGGCATCCCCGATGACATGAATCTCAGCCACCTCGCCCTTGAGCCGCCCGGCAAGCCCTGCGACAGGCACTGTGCCCAGTGCCAAAACTACGCTGTCGCAGTGAAGTCGCTCCTCGTGGCTGTCTCTGAGGATAACTACTTCTTGGTCAGTGATTCCCTTAATATGAACGCCGTCCTTGAGGCCAGTGATCACCTTAACCTTCCATTGTTGCAGCCGGTCGAGGAGGGGCGCTTTGCTGCCCATGGGGATGTCTTCGCCGATATCGGCTGCGGGGCCTGGTCGCCTCTTGACCAGGGTGACTTCCTTCCGCCTCATGCCTAGCCAGTCGGCCACTTCGCAGCCCACCATGTTGGCCCCGAGGACCACTACCCTGTACCCGCAGCGAACCTTCTCTGCCAGCACGTCGGAAGCCGTGAATACATGCGGTTTGTCTATGCCTGGAATATCCCTGGGAATGAAAGGGTCTCCGCCTGTGGCTATGATGACGGCATCTGGACGGAGTTTCCCCACCAGAGCCGGGGTGACCTCCTGGCCCAGTCGTATTTCGGCCCCGGCTTTCCTCGCCTGAGCGATAAGATACTTGATCCCAATTGTAAGCTCCTGCTTCCCCGGGGGCAGGGAGCCTATCCAGAACTGCCCGCCCAGCCGGTCTGACTTCTCGCACAGGGTGACATGGTGACCCCTTAACGCCGCCACACGGGCTGCTTCCAGCCCGCCTGGGCCTCCACCCACCACCAGCACCTTCTTGGGTGCGGCTGCCGGGGCAAGCCGGGGCATAATGGCTCCATCGAGTTCATGGCCCGTCTCTGGATTCATAGCGCACGCAATCCAGGCATGCTCTGGATTCTGCCGGATTCTCTCTGCTATGAGAGCACCCTGGTGATTGTCGCAACCGATGCAGTGGATGATGTCCTCAAAGTGGCCTGCGGCTGCCTTGAGAGGCAACTCGGGGTCAGCGAGGCTGCTCCGCCCGAAGGCAACAAGGTCACATTTTCCGGTGTCGACCAGGAACTCCGCCACATGCGGATCGGTGATCCTGCCGACTGCCATCGTGGGGATGCTCACCGCCTGCTTGATGAGCCACGTGTTTTCCGTAACCCACTGAGCCGGCGGTTCCCCTATGGCGGGAACAGTAACGTGGATGGAATGGAAAAGCGAGCCCCGGGAAATATCCAGGCAATCAACGCCAGCATCCGCCAGCAGCCAGCACATCACCTGAGCTTCCTGAAGGCTTAGCCCCCCGGGTATCATTTCATCAGCAACTATTCTGAAGATAATGGGGAAATTGCCCACCTTGCGCCTGATATTCTTGATAACCTCGAGGGAGAACTTCAGCCTCCCCTGAATGCCTCCGCCCCACTCGTCGGTGCGGTGATTCTCCGCCGGCGACATAAACTGAGCTAGCTGGTAGCCATGCCCCCCGTGGATTGCCACCGCATCGCAACCGGCCTCACGCGCTCTGACGGCGGCATCGCCATAGGCTTCAATGAGTCTGTTAATCTCTTCCGGGGTGAACTCTGCGGCCACCGGTGTGTCGATGGCTATGGTGGGCAGTATGCGGCTGGTGGCATACGAGAGCGGGGATGGCCCGCGGGCTCTGGTTCCAGGGAGCCCGGGGAATACTTTGTTACCCGCATCCTGTAACTGGGGAGCGATCTTAGCGCCATGGGCGTGGACTGCCCTGGCCAGCTTCTCCCAGCCTGGAATGTAGCTGTCGTCCGAGAGCTCAGGGCAGTTGGGGAAGGCCTTCCCCTGGGGATCAACACTCACCACGCCCACCTGGAGGAGAGCGAAGCCGCCCTTTGCTCGAGCTACATAGTAGGCTATCTCGCGGTCATTCAGCTTGCCGTCCCGGTCCGACATATTGATATACATCGGAGCCTGGGCGCAACGATTCTTCAGATCCATGGTCCCAATCCTGATCGGTGCAAAAAGCTTCTCCAGCCTTTTCATGATTCGTCTCCCTTCGTTTTCGCCATTTAGTGATCGGTGGTCTGGCTTTTTGACTACCTGGGCTTGGAGTCTCTACTGGGATCCAGTGTCAGCCCAGCCTTTCACTGCCGCTGGAAGAACGATGGCCAGGCCAGGCAAACAGCGCAGAGCGGATTCCACAGGCTGAGTGTAGACTTGACATAAGGCTGCGCGTTCTGTCTCTCTGTACAGCCTACCATGTGAGACTCGTGCGTAGTCGCCATTTTACCAGGTCGTGGGGATTCTTTCAATGCCCAGATGTGGAAGGGTGTCATGCCTCCCAGCCGTGGGCGAAAGCCCTGGAGGCTCTGGTGGAGGTATCAGTGCAAACGTTGGCAGGGTCTCTTTTCCGTGGCTGTGCCGGTTCCGAGGCTGCACCGACGGAATGGAAGAAGTAACACCAAACAGGCACCCTCCTTTGCCCAAGGGAAGATTTTGGGCTAAAATAGGTACAGTCTTGCGGGAGTAACTCAGTTGGTAGAGTTCCTGCCTTCCAAGCAGGTGGTCGCGGGTTCGAGTCCCGTCTCCCGCTCCAGAAAGCTGAGCGATTGCCCGCCTGGGAGCCTGTGTGACTAATCCAGGTGTCGCATGGGCCAGGTCGTTTACGAGTCTCCGTCAGCTTTGGCTCTGCCATTACTCGCAGGCACTCCTAAGGCCTATACTCTATGCTTGGCATCCTTAGCTCCTATCAGTCCGTCGCTTGCCTCAAGCGATAATCCGTATCCGCACGGGTAAGAATACTGTCTGGCTCGATTCGCCTATGTTGTTTCACCCGAAGGGCGACCCGGACTGCAAGGTTGCGCCTATGCAAGTCCCGGGAGTGCAGCCTGGAAGGGAAAGCGACGGATGAAAACGAAGCGAGCCAGGCACAAGATTGGAGCCAACGGTCGGATTCGAACCGACGACCGGCGGTTTACGAAACCGCTGCTCTACCCCTGAGCTACGTTGGCATTTGAAGCTAATATGCCGCGATTTATGCCGTTACTCTCTGAAAGACGCCTTCAGCAAGCACTTGGTTTAGCCGAAGCATGGCATCCTCTTGCATCCCCTCAATTATATGGCTGTAGGCACCGATTGTAAATGCGACGATTTGTTTTTGGTTGTTAGGAATTTTTGAAAAGTGAACTCCTTTACGATTCAAAAGTGAACTCTAGGGAACTCAGCCAGAGGATAGTCAAGAGAGTGGACCATCTGGTTGTTCCACCATAATCGGACATGCAAAACGCCT
>VGOE01000113.1 GCA_016876035.1 Chloroflexota bacterium | reverse complement strand
GTGATAGCCAAGAAGGGCAATACTGGCTATCACCTGTGGGAGGAGTCCATCACCGGCTATAGTGCCTACATAGATGCGGAGGTGGTGGCTGACCTGGACGGCGATGGCCTGCCGGATGTCGTGGTGGAGAGCGGGGTAGGGACATACGATAACAGGACATCTACGGTGATAGCCAAGAGAGGGAGCGATGGTACTCACCTGTGGGAGGAGTCCATCACCGGCTATGAAGCCTACATGTGGGCTGAGGTGGTGGCTGACCTGGACGGCGATGGCCTGCCGGACGTCCTGGTGAATAGTTGGGTAGGGCCATACGATAACGCCACATCTACCGTGATAGCCAAGAAGGGCAATACTGGCTATCACCTGTGGGAGGAGTCCATCACCGGCTATAGTGCCTACATAGATGCGGAGGTGGTGGCTGACCTGGACGGCGATGGCCTGCCGGATGTCGTGGTGGAGAGCGGGGTAGGGACATACGATAACAGGACATCTACGGTGATAGCCAAGAGAGGGAGCGATGGTACTCACCTGTGGGAGGAGTCCATCACCGGCTATGAAGCCTACATGTGGGCTGAGGTGGTGGCTGACCTGGACGGCGATGGCCTGCCGGACGTCCTGGTGAATAGTTGGGTGGGTCCATGGGATGACCGGACAGACGCCGTGATAGCCAAGAGAGGGAGCGATGGTACTCACCTGTGGGAGGAGTCCATCACCGGCTATAGTGCCTACATAGATGCTGAGGTGGTGGCTGACCTGGACGGCGATGGCCTGCCGGACGTCCTGGTGAATAGTGAGGTGGGTCCATGGGATGACCGGACAGACGCCGTGATAGCCAAGAGAGGGAGCGATGGTACTCACCTGTGGGAGGAGTCCATCACCGGCTATGACGCCGACATGGATGCGGAGGTGGTGGCGGCTGACTTTAACGGCGATGGCCTGCCCGACGTCCTGGTAGAGAGCTATGTAGGTCCCTGGGAGAACCCGACATATACCCTGATAGGGAAGAAGGGGAACGACGGCACCCACCTGTGGGAGGCCAGGTCTAATGAGGAAATGGAGCTTCCTCGTTTGGGTGAAGATGACGATGATGACGATGATGACGATGAGGATGGTGAGCCGCTTTTCTATGACCTGGACGGGGATGGCAAAGCTGACGCACTTCTCTGGATAACCAATAAGGTGTGCGCCGTATCTGTGGGACAGGAAGCTCCAGTACTACCTTCGGCGGTGCCTACTGTCTCCCAGTGGGGGATAATCGCGATGTCAGCAATGTTTGCCGCGTTCCTCATCTGGGCAGTGGGGAAAGGACGCCTGTCCGGTGCCCGCAAGCCTGGAAGATAACCTGTGGCCGAAGACCCGTGTCACCTGTCCGAGCGCGCTATAGCTCCGTAGGGGGGTGAAATCCGCCTGAGGCGGATGGAACCCACCGTCCTCCTGGGGATGATAACATCCCGAGAGAGCAGAGTAGGGCGGGTGTAGGAGCCCACCCTACAATTGCTTCTCGAACAGGGCTGGCCGATATCCCCAGCTTGATAACCGCTTCCGGTCCGGGCCTATATGCCCAACTTCCTTCTTTTCCCTTCTATGTGGGCCAGCATAGCGTCTGCCGCCTTCACCGCGTCCTTTTCCACATTCAGCAGGCCACCCGTCACCCCGGCGCAGTCCTCAGTCAGCAGCTTGACCAGATTCGGTGCTCCGGTCACTGGCGGGACTGGGTTGACATAAGTGTACAGCCCTAAAGCCAGGGCGAAGATGGCGTCGATGGTGGCCTTTTGTTCCATGTACTCGGGCGCGGCAGCCACCACAGGAAGGTCAGGGATAGGCACGCCGCCCAGAGCGTTCGACACAGCAGCCAGCAAGTCTGCTATACGTCCCGTATCTGTGCAGGTCCCGTAGCTGAGCACGGGAGGAACGTTGAGCTTTTGACACAGGCCTTTGAGGCCCGGCCCGGCGTATTCCCTGGCCTCGGGTTTGCAGAGACCGGCCACCTGCAAGGCTCCGTTCCCGCACCCCATGGAAAGGACCAGGATATCGCGTTTCACCAGTTCCCTGGCCACGGCCACAGTGTGGACGTCCTGGCCGTAATCCCTCAGCGTGGTACAGGAAACCAGGCCAGCCACCCCCCGCAGTGTGCCCCCCTTGATAGCATCCAGCAGGGGTTCCAGGGTGCCTCCCAGGGCCTGCAATATGCTTTCTGTGGAAAACCCCACCACGGCCTCTGAAACCGGCAAGCCGGTTACCGGTGTAACGGATGCCCTGCGCTCTTTGTAGTTATCGATCGCCATTTGCAGCAGTTCCGCTGCCTGGCTCTCGGCCTTCACTGGATCGTAGTTTATGCGAGTCGAAATCCCCTCAAAGGCCACCAGATCACTTACCGGGACCAGCTTGAATTTGTATTTCTGAGCATATAGAGGGTCGATGGGCATGGAGCAGTTCATATCGCAGGCAAACAGGTCTACGCAGCCACTGGCCAGCACTGCTTCCTGCATGATCCAGTTTCCGGTGAAACCATAGAAGACGTCGTCCATTTCCCATCTCTGGATCATCTCCTGGCCCGTTTCTATGTTGGCGATGACGCGCAGGCCTTTGGCTCCGGCTGCTTCTGCCTTCTCCTGCCACTGCTTCTGCCGGGCAAGCAGTACCATGGCGAAGCCCAGAAAAGGTTCATGGCCATTGACCAGCACGTTCACATAATCGGCATCCAGCACACCCAGGTCTACCCGCATAGGATGCGGCCTGGGGATGCCGAAGAGGATATCCTGGCAGTACTCGTTGAATATCTGGCTTTGATATGCCATGGCAATAGACAAGCGCATGGCCTTCAGGGCCAGGCTCAAGTAATAGCCGTCTACATTAGTCAGGCAGGAACTGGTGCTCCGCAGCATCTCGTCATGGATGCCGCTGGGGAAAATGCCCAGACGCCTCCAGAGGGCTTTGCGTTCTGCCGGAGCCAGAGCCTCGACGATTTGGCTGGGATCGTCGGACTTTCGGCAGAAATCAGCTTCGGCAAAGTCACACAGGCGAAGAGCGATCTCATTGTCCGCGCCGGTGTTGTTTACCCCCAACCTCCCGGCAAAGTTCCTTAACTTTTCTGATTCCAGAATCCGGAACGGGGTTTCACCCCGCACTGTGGCCCGCAGTGTCCTGATGGTCTCTTCCGTGTGGTAGTGGTAGGTGGATGCCCCCATCACGTTCTTTAGCAGCATCATGCGCATGGCCATGCCATCGGCCTTGATGCCGCACACGCCCTTCTTATCCTTGGCTGCGTCGGCACGGCAAGGGCCGTTGGAACACAGGTCGCAGCGGACACCCCCCATACAGAAAGGACATCTCTGGTCGGGATTGCCTCCCATCCCCTGGGCCTCATAGCGGTCCCAGATATTGTCCATCTTGTCTTCCTTTATCCGCTCATACATCTTGCGGACAGACTCATGGTGTGAGATCCGTGTGCCTTCCATCTTTTCTCCTTCCTAATTACTATATTCGAGAACCAGCCCTCAGGGCTTCTGTTCTTCTCGCGCCTTCTGCTCCGCCAGTTGCTGCATTATCCTTTCATAGGTCTCCTCCCCAACGCATTCCTTAGCGTATTCGCACCACTCCACGCAGGACAGCAGGTCATTATAGATCACAAACCCGCATTTCAGGCACTTGGCGCTGGCATCGTTGGAGAAGATCTCAATTTCCTCGCCACACCTGGGGCAAGGCTTTATCTCCAGCCTTGGCATCCGTATGTTGATAGCTCCCGGACACTGTTCCACCATTGTGACACCTCCTGCTTATTGATTGTGTCCCACTAGAGGCTGTCTGAAGCTTCGGGGTAGCTTGGAGCATCCAAGCATCCGTTCCACCCCGTCCACCTCAGGCGGGCAACCCGCTTCGCTCAGTTCTCAGACATCCTCATCTATTGTAGCACGTGAACTACAAAGCACACCCACAGCTCCCTTGCTCACTGCTTCGATGACCTCCGACCAAAGCCTCGGACTTCGCCTCTCCTCTGATGCCGATCACAACCTCCCTTAGCGGTATGTCTCTGCCGCTGGCAGCTATGGCTTGCTGTGCCATCTGCACCAGTCCACGGCAGCAACCTACCTCCATGCGCACCACAGTAAGGCTCTTCACAGACGAACGGCGGAGGACCTCGGTCAACTTCTGCAGGTGGGCCTGGAAATCGTCCAGCTTGGGGCAGGCCACCAGCAGGGCATGATCGCGGAGAAAATGTTGATGAAATTCAGCATAGGCAAAGGGAACGCAATCGGCAGCCAGCACCAGGTCAGCTTCCTGAAGGAAGGGCGCTGTTGGCGGGACCAGAGTGAGCTGCACCGGCCAGTGACCAAGCTCCGACCTGAACGATACTTCGGGGGCTGCCTTGGCCTCAGCACCCCTGACCTCAAACTGGGTGACACTAGCCGAAGGACATCCGCAAGGAAGGGTATCTTCTGTCTGTTTCTTTGTCTCCAGGTGATGCCTAGCTGCTTCTTCGTCAAAGGGATCGCTTTCCCGCTCCTCGATAGTGATGGCTCCCTGTGGACATTCGCCAAGACAGGCACCCAGACCGTCGCAATACTTCTCGCTTACCAGCCTGGCCTTTCCATTGACCACCTCAATGGCTCCTTCGGCGCAAGCTGACACACACTGCCCGCACCCGTCGCATTTCTCCGCATCGATTTTTACGATCTTTCTCTGTGTCTTTATTACCATGATGTACCTCCTTTGATGCTGCTATGTCCTTCGTTTCCACCTATTCCGATATGCGTTGTCACTGAATCATTATACCTGCTCCATCCACTGTCATCATGATAAACAAAGCTCATGCTTCGGCACTATGATCCAGATCACATTGGTCTCGCACGGCCAACCTTCTTTGGTCCGTGGTTGCCACCACCTCACGGGACCGGGTGGGGGGTAGCGTAACATATTGTGTGTAAAAAGAGGGGGGCGTATCCTTCTAGAGATATAGAGAAAAAGATATCTTAGAAAGGAGGACGCCCCATGGTACAGGTCAAAGACCTGACCCAACTCAAGTTAGAG
>VGOE01000112.1 GCA_016876035.1 Chloroflexota bacterium | reverse complement strand
GCTGTATAAGTTCCGTTCTTCCTTACCACGCCTACTATCCTGCAGCTAGATCCTGAGAGAATTATCTTATTCGGTTTAACCTCTGTCGTCAAGCCTGGTGTAGCTTGACAGGAGGCCTGTTTTCTGCTAAAGTGCGTCCCACTCGAATAAGGTCAGTTGACATCCCATAGATCGCGTCATATCGTTGCAATTGGCCTTTGTTCGTAAGCATCAAGAAAGGAGGTACGTGTCATGTATTGCAGCAAGTGTGGGGCACAAATTCCTGACGACAGCACTTTTTGCAGTTCCTGTGGCGCCCCGGTTTCTGGCCAGGCCGTTAAGAGCCAGGAGGCTCGAACCCTAGACGTGCTATCAAAGCGCATCCAGGCCGACCCGTCTGGGACTCTTATCGTTGCTGGTTCCCTGCTCGCCATCCTCGGTACGTTTCTAGCCTGGATAACCGGACGTTTCTCCACGATCGGTGTCGAACTGTCTCAGGGAGCTGTCATTTGTACTGTGGCAGTGCTCTCCCTCGGGGTGTTGATCCTCGCTCGGAGCGGAGCGGCTGGAAGGTGGAGCATGGTGATGCTTCTTCTCAGTGCCCTGGCGCTGGCCCTTATCTTTCAGTCGATCTATTTCCTCAACCATAATGATCTGTCTATTGGTGCTGGCGTCTGGGTTGCCATGTCTGGTGTGCTTATTACCGCTGGCGGCAGTTTGCTGGAGCAGTGCTGTCCCCACAAGAAGTAACCTTATCCACGTCCCTGCTCCTCCGCCGAAACTAACTTCTGCTGACGCGATTGAGGTCAGCGTAGAAGGGAGGTAGTATGCGCTGTTCCAAATGTGAGTTTGACAACCCAGCAGATAGTAAGCTCTGTAGCAACTGCGGAGCCGCGCTGGAGGCTCCTGCGCCACCGCCAACTTCAACAGCCTTCTGCCCCCAGTGCGGGTCGCCGGTCAGCTCCGAGGCGCTCTCGTAGACTGTTGCTGTAGCATGGAGTTTTGTCATCCTCAGCGAAGAGGTGGCTTAGCAAACATCAGGCTATCGTTCAGAGTCATCAAACGGAATTAGAAAGGTGTCGCCACAGAGATAAGCGGCATGGAAGGGAGGACAAATGGAACGCATTCCAAGGCTCACGGTTCACGATTTGACAGAAAGAGAGCTTCTAGTTCTTCGGGACGAGACTGCCATGCGGAAGAAGAGCCATATTGCTGTTTGGCTTCTGTGGGTATTCTTAGGCGTGTTCGGGGCGCATCGCTTTTACCTTGGGCGCATCGGTACTGGCATTACTCCGAAAATACCGGTTCTGGCACTGCTGGGGATGGGGCTGGGTTCAGGGTCACGCTATAGCCGAGACTTTCGAGACGGTGGACAGAACGGCGGACGACAGACTGTCGGTTAAGTTGGTCAAAATAGGTCGCTCCCAGATCGCGATAATGGCTGTGGTTACGAAGCATGGAGTATATGATGGTTAGGATGGCATGCGCTACTGCGATTATAGCCCGCTTAGCGCCCCTGCGCGCAGCAAGCCGATGGTACAGTGCTGAGAGGTATGTGTTTTTGGTGCGTGCGGCTGCCCAGGCAACCTGCACCAGGATTGACTGCAACCATGTGTCCCCGTGGCAAGTGCGCCCGCTCTTGCGCTTGCCGGCGCTCTCGTTATTTCCTGGACATAAACCAGCCCATGAGGCTATATGGGCAACCGTGGGAAACCGGCTCATGTCTACCCCGATTTCGGCCAGCACCTCCTCGGATGACCTTCGGCCCATGCCGTGTATGTCGTCCATCCTCTCCATCGTCTCTTCAAAAGGGCGCATGCGCTCCGCCACCTCCATATCCAGACGCTCTATCTCTTCATCGAGGAAGGTAAGATGACGAAGCTGGCTGGCAAGAAGCATCCGTTGGTGCGGGCCCACCAGTCCCTGAAGAGCCTCCTCGAGCTGGGTAATTTTGTTCCGCATGCGTCCCTTGGCCAAGGCCGCCAGCACTCTGGGGTCATCCGTGCCCTGGACCATCGCCTCCAGCATGGCCCGACCCGAGGCTCCTACCACATCGGTAGCCACGGAACTGAGTTTTATATTAGCGCCCTCCAGCACCTTCTGGATCCGGTTCACCACATCGGCCCGCTGCTGGATAAGGCCACGGCGATAGCGTGTCAGTTCCCTCAGTTCCCGCTGCCCTCGGTCAGGGATGAAGCTGCCGCGCAACAGCCCATGCTTAAGCAAATCGGCGATCCATTCTGCGTCCTTGACGTCCGTCTTTCTGCCCGGCACAGTCTTTATGTGAAAGGCATTGACCACCAGCACGGTGAAATCTCCCTCCAGCAGGTTGTACACCGGCTTCCACAGCACACCGGTGCTCTCCAAGGCCACATGGGTCACACTGTACTCCGTAAGCCATTCCTTGAGCTTCAAGAGGTCGTTAGTCATGGTGGAGAAGGTGCGGGTTTCCTTCTTTTCTGGCGTAATGATACATGCCACCACCGTCTTCTTGTGCACGTCCAGCCCACAGCACCTAGGGTTCACTACTTCCATTTAGACACTCCTCACTTGAGCTACCGGCAAGTGGGCGGCCAGACCATTGTAAGACATTACTCCACGTGCTCTCGCCAAAACGAGGCCACAATTTGTGGTGCCTGCAGGCCGCCGGTTCAAATTGCTACTCGGGCTCGTGGCACCAATGACGTTCCGAACTCCTTTCACCAGCCAGCGCACAAGTATTTTCATCCTTCGTGGTGCTGGCCGCAAGCCAGCATGAAAAATGCTATGCTTATTACACTGGGAGGACTCCTTATATGGGCTATAGTGGATGCGTTTCTCATACCGGGAATGCTAAGGGCCGATGAGCAAAAGATTCGAGCCGAAGTTCTCGGGGAAATCGCAATGATAAGAGAGAGCGCGCCTAGCTCACCACGATTGGCGTACACAGAAGGAGAGCAGAGGAAGATGTCCTATTGTCCAAAGTGTGGCAGTAAAATTGCTGAGGGAGGCCTTTTCTGCTCAGCCTGCGGGAGTAAGCTTGGGAAAATTGAAACGACCCAATAAAACCTTGGCGCGTCGAGGCTGTGCTGGCAACCTAAGGGTGGAAAAAAGGAAAAGGCACACTATCGTCTTGCCGCTTCTGGCTAACTCGCCTTCAGCTCCTGCGGTATTTAGCTTTCCCCTCTTCGTAAAGGTCCCCGCCGTAGATGTAGTTTATGACTGTGGCTGGAAAATCTTTGACCTGCAGCCGCAAGGCAGCCTCAGATAGTACACATTATGTGTGCCATCGCCGTCACCTTACTGGCTGGCATGGACTCAGGCGATGAGTTGTCCAATGCCTTCGAGGAGTAGTGTGCTGGTCTGGCGTGCTGCTAGATCGACCACCCGGATACAGTGGTTGTTGGTATCGGCTATGTAGAGCTTATCACTGGCAGCATCGATGCCGCCGGGCTCGTAGAACAGGGGATCGGTGCCGTCGCGCCAGCCGCCTTGGCCACCCAGAGTTGTCCTGATTTCCCTCGTCCTGGGATCGAGGCGCTTGATCTTGTGGTTGTAGGTATCAGCCACGTAGAGAGCGCCCTTGTAGTGGACCACGCCCAAGGGGTGTTGCAGGCGAGCCTGGCTGCTGATCCCGTCCACGTCGCCGTAGTCGAAAAGGCTGGCGCCGCTGCCGACTAGCGTGGTCACCTCGCCTTTGCCACCCTGAGTGTCGACCCGACGAATAGAGCTTCCCTCAGAGTCGGCGAAATAAAGACGGCCTTGGCTATCACCGGTCAAGTCGCTGGGTTGGGCCAACTCCGCAACATTCAGCGCCCCATCCCTGGTGCCCTCGCGGCCGCTGCCAGCAAAGGGGTGGACGTCCATGCTCTTCGTATCCATAACCCAGATTTGATGCGCGCCCGCCATGGCAATGTAAAGCTGCCCACCATCTAGCCATACATCCCAGGGTGAGTTGAGAGCCACTTCTGGGGCTGTTCCACCCCGTGGCGGATAGTCGCTGGACTGGAACCCCACACCCACCAGTGTGGTCATCTCTCCGGCCAGAACGTCGGCGCGGCGCACAGCGTGGTTGCCCGTATCAGCGATATAAAGAATCCGGCCATCTTCTTCCAGCGCCATCCCTTGCGGGTGGTCAAGGGAAGACCTTCGAAAATCGCCATTTTTGAATCCTGGCTGGCCGCTGCCAATCACCTTCAGCACTTTGCCGCTGGCGATATCAGCCACGATAATCCGGTGGTGATTGGTGTCAGCCACAAAGAGCCGCCTGCCCTTGTCATCAGCCAGCACCTTGCCGGGGAATGACAGTACACCCCTAGAGGCTGCCTTTTCCATCTGGAGCTGGAGCGGGGTGCGATCCAAAAGACCCCTGGCCTCAAAGTCACGCACCAGGCGTCCAATAATCGGCTTGAAAAGCATATATACCCCTTCGCCGCTATGGCGGCCCACTACATTGCCCGCCGGATCAATGATGAACACGGTTGGCCAGGCGTGAACGTCCCAGGCACGCCACACCAGGAAATCGCGATCATTTACTATGGGGTGCTTTAGGCCATATCTCAAGACGATGTGGCGGATATTCTCCGTATCCCGCTCGTTTTCGAACTTGGCAGAGTGGACCCCGATGACCACCAGTTCGTCAGGGAAATCCGCCTCCAACCGCTTCAGGTCTGGAATAACGTGCATGCAGTTGATGCACCCGTAGGTCCAGAAATCGATAATAACCACCTTTCCCCTGAGTTCACCCCAGGTCAACGGCCTATCAGTATTTAGCCAGTCCAGCCCGAGCGGAAACTCCGGCGCCGGCCTCCTCGCCGACTGCGAACCTGATTGCGTCTCTCCCATTTCAACCTCCCGGGTCCGAGATTGTTTACCAACGTATTCGTGTCATTCTGACCCGCCGCAGGTGGAGAAGAATCCCAGAGATCCTTCGTCGTCCACCTCGGGCGGACTCCTCAGAATGACATCAATAAACAATCTCCTACTCCACCCCATTCTTTTTATAAATTCTTTATACAACATATCGCCACCTTTGCATATGACTTTAGTACAGTCTGGCCTCACAGAGGGGGTGCATAAGGTGTTAGTTACGACTGAAAAGTGAACTGTTTATGCTTCAAAAGTGAACCGTTTACGGTTGAAAAGTGAACTCCAATGGTTACATTCCTCCATCAAGGA
>VGOE01000111.1 GCA_016876035.1 Chloroflexota bacterium | reverse complement strand
TGGCTCGCGATAAATGGGCAACGGGTCTATCCCCATCTGAACGAGTTCCTCGGAATAGAACTCGCATTTGCCCGACGGCGTACCAAATCCATGCTTGTGGTAATCAAATACCAGCTCATCGGAGCCAATGATGATGCCGGTAGCATGCTCCTCGGCAAGGTACTTTGCCGTTAGCCCGGAGGGAGATAACCAGTAATTCATGGCTTCCTCTTCGGTGTTCCACGGTATATACTGGTCGAATTCGCCTCCCATTCTCCTGGCCAGCGCTAGCCAAAACCGACAATCAGACCACGACTCCCATAGCGGCTTTGTTGCTGGTCGTCGCATTTGAATTGCTGGCACAGAATGACCCTCGTATATGGTACAGAGATTCATCCTTTCCATAAAGGTGCAGGCTGGAAGCACCATGTGCGCCTTCTCAGCGGTCGCTGTCCAGAAGGGGTCCATAACTACTAGAAAATCGAGCTTTTCCAGTGCCTGGTTGACCTTATTAGTGTTAGGCCAGGTAACGGCAGGATTGCCTCCGGCAACAAAGAGTATCTTCATGCGGTGGGGTTCTCCCTTTAACACCAGCTCCCCCCAGTTCGGCATGCAGCCCTCATAAAATAGCCGTCCTGACTTGTGGTATATGGGATATCTATCGCCTCCCACACACTTGACGTCCCCCATCAATTTTGGAAGCCTGTACGACTTCTCATGTACCCCTGATAATCTCAACACACCCCCACCCGGTACGTCGATGTTTCCAGTCAGCACCTGCAGCATTACTACGGATCGGGCAGTGTGGAAGCCAGAAGCGGTCTGCTCTAGCTTCATACCCGCATTCATGCACGCAGGTTTGGTAGTAGCATACATTCGAGCCATATTCCTGACATCGCCGGCAGCAACACCAGTCACACGCTCCGCCCCTTCAGGCGTGTAAGACTTGACGTGATCCGCGAGTTTATCAAAGCCCACGGTCCACTCTTCCACGAATTCTTTGTCATAGATACCCTCTGATATGATGACGTTCATCATAGCGAGAGCAAGATAACCATCAGTACCCGGCCTCGGTTGAACAAAAATGTCAGCTTGCTTGGCCAGGGGTATGCGTCTGGGATCAATGACGATAAGCTTCGCCCCGTTGTTCTTTATGGCCTTCTGAATGCGGTTGTGCAATGGGGGAAAAGAGTTCTTTTGATTGGTAGCCCAGTTAAGGATACATTTCGAGTTTATCAGATCAGGGGTAATCATCTTCCCCATTATCTGGAAATAAGCGCGTATACGGGGCGTGAAGCAGAGGTCACCGTCGTAGAAGCGGTTGGGGGTCCCGTAGACATCGCAGAACCTCCATATCAGGTAATAGCCCATACGCAAGGCCATGTTTACCGGATCACCGGTGAAGACGCCGAATGCCTGAGGCCCATCTTCTCCCCTGCTCTCCTTTAGTTTGCTGGCTATGGTATCCAAGGCTTCATCCCATGAAATACGCTTCCACTCCCCCCTTTCCTTCTTCATGGGATACTTGATGCGGTCTTCGTAATGAACGTACTCCGGAATCGAGCGGGCGCTCGCACATATGAAGCCCTCACTATAGGGGTGCTCAGGCATGCCCTCAACCTTCACAATTTTTCCGTCTTCGACATGCACGTTGATCCCACATTCCTCGATACACATTCCGCAAGCCGTTTTGACCACTTGCTTCATTCGAGAGCCTCCTTATCCATTCTCAGAGAGTCGCCTGAATCCTTTTTGCCCCTGCTGCCTCCTCAATCGACAGCCCCTCAGTCCAGAAACATCGCCAAGAAGCCGCACTATCGACCAGCTCCCGGAGTGGAAGAGAAGGGATGACCTTCTCGTTCAAAGTCAGGAAGATAGTTTTGTGATGCGTCCATCTCCTGCACCCAGCCATTCTCCAGCCCTGCGTCAGAGAGTAACCTCATGACCACTTCATACTCGGCTGTGGAGATTGTCCGGGAAAGAAGCGGGACTCGCGGTGCTCGGTGCATAGGTGCGTACTGGGACATTATGCTGACCGTAACCGTGTGACCGAACTCCCGAGCCAGCCAGAGTAGCGATTCCTCACTACCCGCCAGACTGTTGGGAAGAATTAGATGTCTCACAATTACTCCCCGCTGCGCCACATCGAATTCATCCACTACCAAATCCCCAACCTGCCTGTACATCTCCTTGATAGCCTGACGGGCCAGCGCCACATAATTGGGAGCCTGGGAAAACTTCTTGGCCCACTGATCAGAGGCGTACCTTAGGTCAGGCAGGTAAACGCTTATTATGCCCTCAAGCTCTCTCAGCGAAGCCAGGGAGTCATAACTACTAGTATTATAGACCAGTGGCACTCGAAGGCCCATAGGTACGGCTTCCAGGACTGCCCGCACCAGTTGGGGAACGAAGTGGGACGGTGAAACAAAGTTGATATTATGGCAGCCCAGTTCCTCTTGAAGGTAGAGCATTCTCTCTGCCAGAGTGCGGCAATCCATCTCCTTTGATTTTTGCTTTGGCGGATTCTGGCTTATCTGGTAGTTTTGGCAATAGACGCACTTCATATTGCAGTTGCCAAAGAATATTGTTCCCGACCCTCCGTTACCTGAGATGGCAGGCTCTTCGCCTTGATGAGCACAGACCGCCGAGACTATTGGCAAATGACCAGAGCGGCAGAAACTCAGCTCGTTTACCAACCGGTTGACCTGGCATTCCCTGGGACAGATGTCGCAAGAGGCTAACCTGGCCTCCAAGGTATGAGTGCGGCGCTCCAATTCACCAGAATTGTACAGGGCAATATAGCCGGGCTCGATAGATGTTGTGATCGTCTGCATTATCAACAGCAAGAACGCAATGCTGAGATGCGCACTCCGGAATCCATAGCATCGTTCTCTCATACCATTATACCTGTTGCCCGCCTGTGGCGTCTTGCCTTTGGCCCCTGTCCATACCCCAGACTCGAAAGTGAGCCTGTTGACACTGGGAAGCCCCGCCATTATCATCGGGTAAAAAGGGCGCGCCTAAGGGGAAGTTCCGACCAGAAGGCAACCGGCGGCCAAGGGAGGTACAAAGGTAAGACATGGACATCGTTGAAGCTATTTATCAGAGGAAGAGTATCCGCGCTTTCAAGCCAGACCCTGTGCCCCAGAGCATCTTGAGAGAGATAATGGAGGGGGCAGTGCGTGCCC
Source organism: Chloroflexota bacterium (assembly GCA_016876035.1). Lineage (GTDB taxonomy): Bacteria > Chloroflexota > Dehalococcoidia > UBA2247 > RBG-13-53-26 > VGOE01. Next base: position 2,060 of record VGOE01000111.1, on the reverse strand, counting down.
CTTCGTGGGCGAATACCCAGCCCTGGGAATTTGTCGTGGTAGCAGGAAACAAGCTAGAGGAGTTAAGGAAGGTCTTTCTCGAAAAAGCAGGAGGCGAATCTAATCCTGACCTACCTGGGCCCCAGGAGTATCCTGAGCCTTATGCCGGCCGAGTCCGCTCCCTGGGCATGAGTATGGCTGATGCCATGGCGGCCAGAAAAGCAGATAGCGACAGCAATCAGTGGTGGCTAAGGGGATTGGGACTCTACGGAGCGCCGGCTGCTATCTATGTCTACACTGAGCGCTCGTTCTGCTTCCAGCCTGATAGCCTGAATGTCTGGCCCATATTCGATTGCGGGCTGGTAAGCCAGAACATCATGCTCCTGGCCACCAAGTACGGGCTGGGGACTGTTCTGCAGGCGCAGGCCGTTCACCACCCAGACCTACTGAGACAGGCGCTGGGAATTCCGAGTTCCAAGCTGATAGTTTTGGGCATAGCCATTGGGTACCCCGATTGGGACAACGCCATAAATCAGTTCACATCTGGGAGAGAACCTCTCGACAAGGTCGTTCAGTGGCACGGGTTTGACTAACACCCTGGCACTGCATCTGAACTCAAAGATCTCTGGCAATACCAACCCAGGCAGATTTCTGGCTTGGTGTCATGAATCGTGCATTCGTAGAAGTCCTTTTTGACTCTCCGCAGGAAAGGGCATCGCCTGAGAAGCTTGCTGGGGCCCAGCGATGTCAGGGCAGAAACGGGTTCGTAAGGGAAGTATCTCAAGATGTCATCCCGCTTCTGGCTATGCCACCGCCGCAGATCAGAAGGGTTGGCCCGTATGAAGGCCAGAGTGATCCTGTTCCGGCAGCAAGTCCCGCATCTCAGACATACAGGTTCCGTTTTCTCGACCAGGCCCGATACGCTCTTCTCCACAAAGCTACTCCTTCACTGCTGATCTCTTCTTCAGGACTTCAGCCCGCTTCTGTTGGCCAGCGCCCGCCGTCAGGACTTCATGATGTATTCGCTAGTGGGTATGCAGTCTATCTTGTCGAAGTCGATAAATCGCTGGCAGCTTTCTATCATGCGCTGCACGCGTTCTTGTAATTTCTCTTTGTCACCTGCTGCATCATAGAACACCATGCGGTCTGTCATGGCTCCTGCGGGGAAGTTCTCTTCGATAATGGCATCATAGGGTGGCGCAGCATAAGTCAGGCGGCGGACAATCACGTTCTGGCGATAGCCGAAGGTTGACTGTGTCTCGATAGCCACCTGCGTATGACTCCCCAGCCATATTTCTAACCAGTGTTCGTAATTCAGGCGCGGTGGCTTTTGCAAGAATACCACTTGAGCCATGCCTGGAGTACGCTGGCCATCAGCTACCACATGCTTGGTATTTACGATAGGCTCAGACTCCGTCACTAGATAACCCGCCATGCGAGCCACGGCGCTTTCAATTACCGCCTCCAGCGGCTGGCGATTGTTCGCTGTGTCCACCCACAGGGAAATCACACCCGACAGCGGCGGCTTGGAACTTTCCATGCGGAGCGGTGCAGCCGGAGCAACATCGTCGTCAACCACACCCATGCGTAATTTGCGTACACCTAGCTGAAGTAACCGTGGAGAAACCTTCTCCAGCAGTTTCTTTCTGAAGTCAGTTGAAGACTCCGCTTCATGTTTCCAGACCGGATACATCATTTTCTCCATTTTCTCCTCCTCGTTCCTATTTCACGTTAATGGCAACAAGCCTCAGGGGCACAGCCTGCCTTCATCAGCACTACTATGAGCTTTGGGGTCAGGCGCATCGGGCCGCCCCCCATGATTCGCTGTTGCCTCATTCAAGGCCCGATACCAACAGCCGCAGACTATATTAATCTCATGCTGGCTGATTTTCAAGGCATTTGGTTAAGATTCAGTAGATAGTGTAGCAGATTGATGTTATGCTACCCAAACGCCGGTAGTGTCAAGAGAAGTGTGTAAATTGAGGGATAGGCTTCTCCTTCCAGGTTGAGTTAAGGTGATTGGTAATGCCATAGATGATCCGATCAACACTCTCAGGGTTCTGGAAACAGCTCATAGGCCT
>VGOE01000110.1 GCA_016876035.1 Chloroflexota bacterium | reverse complement strand
GAGAAAACTAAAGGCAGCGGCCGCCAAGCGCAAGGAGGTGAACAGACTGAGTGAGTTGACCAAAATCGAGGTCGGGGTCTAACATTTTGGCAGGGTCGTTTTGTCCGAAAACGACTGAAGCATTACACTCTGTAATAACATACATCATGGCAAAGGTAGTGGTGACGCTCAAATTGAGAGAGGAAATCCACTCAAAGCTGTGGGATTTGGCTGAGAAGCAAGGCAGGCTTCGTGTGAAGCAAATTGAAGAGAGTGGAGCGTTCTTATATCTAATGCTTTGGCTTTGACTGGAGGGCAAGTGAAGATATCAGTTGTAGTCCCGACCTATCAAGAAAAGCAAAACATAAAGCCTTTGATAGAAAGAGTAGGAGCAGCCTTGGCCGGGCAAGATTACGAGATATTAGTGGTTGACGACAACAGTCCAGACGGCACCGCAGAGTCAGCAGCCAGCTTAGCCAACAGCTACCCCGTAAGGGTAATAAAGCGGGAAGGTGTGCGCGGACTAGGCACAGCAATTCTGGAGGGCTTCGGGAATGCCAGGGGAGACATGATGGGGGTGATAGATGCTGATTTACAGCACCCACCCGAGGCCCTCCCCGAACTGGTGGCAGCTATCGAGAATGGGGCGGATGTTGCCATAGCCAGCCGCTACGTGCGCGGCGGCAGGATCGAAGGTTGGCCATTCTTACGGAGGCTTGTCTCCAAGGGAGCAATCCTTCTTGCCAGACCGCTGACCAAAGTAAGGGACCCAATGAGCGGGTATTTCATGTTAACCAGAGGAGCAGTCGAAGGAAAAGGCTTTAGTTCTCAAGGTTACAAGCTTCTCTTGGAGATTCTGGTCAAAGGAAGCTATCGCAGGGTAAAAGAGGTACCATACACTTTTGGCAGCAGGCATGCTGGAAAAAGCAAACTGAACTCGGCCGAGTATGTCCGATACCTAGGGTTGTTGTTTAACCTTTACCTGTACAAAGCAAGACAGGTATTAGCTCCCTCCAGAGGTGACACTGGGACGAAAATGCTGTAATCGCCCGCGGGACAAAGCTGCAGAAGACGGCAGATTCGCCAGGAAACCCCAGGAATAGTCCCACAATTGCCCTCACTACAAGCTCATCTATTCAAAGAGTCATCTCAGTGTTTTCCAGCCCAAGCTCTCAGCCTCGCCGCGACTTCGGGATCATTCGCCAATATATTTCCGTCATTACTGAGATTGGTAACGGGTCTCTGCCACCTCCACCTAATCGTCAGGTGTGAGTGAGTGCGGCCATCAGTTGTTGGCTACTGACAGCTTGTATGCAGCTCCATATCGCCCCAGTTCCTACCCACCTTTACCTCTACCTTCAGCGGGATGCTTAGTTCCATTGCCTGGGACATCGTCCTTGCTGTTAGACTTGCCACTCGATCCAGCTCCTCCGGCGGCACCTCAAAGAGAAGCTCGTCATGGATCTGAAGGATCATCTTGCTCTTTAGAGCATCTCTATCCATCTCCCGCTGGAGGTTAATCATGGCCACCTTGATAATATCGGCAGACGTGCCCTGGACAGGCATATTTATAGCCATCCGCTCCGCGGCCTCTCGAACCTGTCGATTAGAGGAATGGAGGTCGGCGATATACCGCCTGCGTCCCAACAGCGTCTGTACAAAACCGTCTTCCTTCGCCTGCCGCTTGGTGCGTTCCAGGTAGTCCTTCACCCCGGGGTATTTCTCAAAATAAGAGGCGATAAACCGGACCGCCTCCTCCCTGGAGAGTTCGGTAGCCTGCTCAAGACCGTAGCCACTCATCCCGTAGATTACGCCGAAGTTCACCACCTTGGCTGTTCGGCGCGTTTCGGGAGTCACGTCCGCCAGGCCGACGCCGAACACCTCTGAGGCAGTAGCAGCGTGGATATCTTCATCCTGCCTGAAGGCAGTCAGCAGGCGCAGGTCTTGGGAAAGGTGGGCCAGGACACGAAGATCGATCTGCGAATAGTCCGCGCTCACCAGAAACCAGGGTGGCTCGGCGATAAAGGCTTGTCTTATCTGCCTGCCAAATTCCCCCCTAATGGGGACATTCTGCAGGTTTGGCTCGCTGGAAGATAGCCGGCCTGTGGCAGTCACCGTCTGGTTGAAGCTGGTGTGCACCCGGCGTGTCGCGGGGTTGATCAGCGCTGGAAGAGCGTCAATGTAGGTGGACTTGAGCTTGCTAAGCTGCCGATATTCCAGGATCAGGTTCACTATAGGGTTCGCTTCTCTCAGCCCCTCCAGGATCGAGGCATCTGTGGAGTAGCCAGTCTTCGTTTTCTTCGCCCCTGGCAGCTTCAATTCGGCAAACAGCACGCCGCCCAGTTGCTGAGGCGAGTTGATATTGAACCTGTGTCCGGCATAGCCATAAATCTCCTGCTCCAGGTTCACCAGCTGTGTCCCTAGGTTTTGAGACATGTGCCTCAACAGATCAACGTCCAGCGCCACCCCATTCCTCTCCATGCGCACGATAACGGGCACCAGAGGCATCTCCACTCCCTGAAACAGCCGCGACAACTGCTTCTCGTCCATCTCCCTCTGCAACAGCGGGTGAAGTCGGCTGATAACACTGGCCTGCTGGCAGGCGTGCTGGGCTACTGCGGACAGGCCAGGTTGGTCTGCCGGTGAAGTTATCTCAATGCCCAACTTGCTCGGGGCCAGATCCTTCAACTCCACGGATTTTTGTCCCAGAAGATAGGCGGCGATCATGGTATCGAATTCCAGGTTTGTCAGCGTGACACCGCATTCCGCCAGCTTGCTGATGACCTCTTTGCCATTGTGGGCCAGCTTGGCGATCCGGGCATCCGATAGCACTGGCCTGAGCCGCTCCAGTGTTTGCTGAAGGTCTAGTTGCGGTGCTGTGTCCCACACCCCTTGCGCCACTGGCAGGTAGTAGGCCCTCTCCTTGGGAAGGCACAGAGCTATGCCGGCTATGGCGGCACCGGCCGACCTGGCCCGCATGAGGCGGGTCACAAGATGAATGACGAAGGATGCAGTACCAGGAAGTCTGGCCACTAGCTCTTCCAGGGCAGAGGTAGTGTCCACCAGCACACACTCTTCCCTATCGGCACCGGCTGAGGGGGGAGGTGCCACCGCCTCAATCACAGTAGGCTCTCCCAATTCGGGCAGCTTGTTCGCCAGGCTGAAGAACTCCAGTTCGCGAAAGAGTGGCACAAGTTCGCTCCGGTTGACGGCCGTTGTTTGGCACCGCACCGGGTCGAAATCCACCGGGGCGTCGGTGCGGATGGTAGCCAGCATCTTGCTTCGCTTTGCCTTGTCTTTCTCTGCCAGGAGCGTCTCCCGCAGCTTCGGCGGCGTCACCTCATCGATGTGCTCATAGATACCTTCTACACTGCCGTAAAGCTGAATCAGCCTAGCAGCCGTTTTCTCGCCGACACCGGGGACGCCGGGGATATTGTCGGAGGGGTCACCCTTGAGGCCCTTGAAGTCAGGAATCTGTTCCGGAGCGATGCCCAGTTTCTGGTGCACCGCCGTTGTGTCGTACAGGGTGGTCTCCCCGAAGGTTCTCTTGGGCAGAAGCACCTTCACCCTGGGAGAAATGAGTTGCAGCATGTCATTATCGCCGCTGACGATAATGGTATCGATCCCTTGGGCCGCTGCCTGGCGGGCCAGCGTCCCCAGCAGGTCATCAGCTTCATAGCCATCCATCTCGAAGGTAGGGACATTGAAGGCCTTCACCACCTGGCGCACCCGGCCAAACTGCCGCCGCAGGTCATCGGGAGCTTCAGGGCGCTGCGCCTTATATTCTTCAAACTCCAAATGTCTGAAGGTGAGGGCCGGACGATCGAAGGCAATGGCCCAGTGAGTCGGCTTCAAGTCCTGCACTGTCTTGAGAAGCATGCGGACGAAACCGTACACAGCCCCTGTCGGTTCCCCCGTCTTGCTGACCGAGAGCGGCGGCAAGGCATGGAAGGCTCTATGCACTAGGGCATGACCATCAAAAAGCAACAGAAGTGGCTTTTTCAACCAGTGTCTCCAGGGATGCTTCGATGTCTATTCTACAGGATTGGCATCAGGCGGAACAAGCATCCGTACCCAGGTTCGCTATAGTAATCTCTGTAATGACGTGTAACTGTCCGTGCTTTCTGCCAAGTTTATTGTTCCGTGTCCCTATTCTATCACCTTGCATAACATCCACCCTCCCCTCCACCTGTGGTAGCCCATTCTAATTCAGGTAGGGAACCTCCTAATCCAGTGTGACAAAAGTCGCTTACTACCCACCCTAAACCAAATAAAATTAAAACAATTGAAGGAGAGGAGGTGTAAGATGACCAGCCTGGTAATCAGAAGGCCGAGTCTACTTGATGAGTTCGAGGGGCTGTGGGGGACCTGGGAGCCCTGGACTGATGGGCACTATATGAGGCTCGATGTTAAGGAGATAGGGGATGAGCTGGTGGTAAAGGCAGAGCTTCCGGGTATCGGCAAGGAGGGCTTCGGGGTCACCGTCGACGGGGATGTGCTTCGCATAGAGGCTGAGAAGAAGGCTGAGGAGGAAGTCAAAGAGCACACCTACTACCTGTGTGAGAGGCACTTTGGCAAGTTCTCCCGGACGCTGTCTCTTCCCTTCCCTGTTGATGCTGGCAAGGCGTCAGCCGCCCTGGAGAACGGTGTACTCGAGATAAGGCTGCCCAAGGCCGAAGAGGCCAAGAGCAAGCGTATCGAAATCAAGTAAGACATCGGGACGACACTTACACTGGGGAAGGGAGCGAGTATATCTCGCTCCCTTCCTCTCTTTATGTCAACACACTGGGAATAACGTCAGAGCTGTGGAAAAGTCTAATCGAAGGGTGAGAAGTTGAGCAGCTCGAACACGACGCCACCAATCTTGTCGGTGCCGAAGTAGGCGAAGGCTCCCTCACCAAACCTTCCGTGGAATATCGGTTCAATACCCTTTTGAGTCAGAGCGGCTACCGCCCCATCGAAATCGTCTACTTGAAAGCCGAGATGGTGTATCCCCTCTCCCTTCTCCCGGTGAAACTCCATGTAGGGCGATTCGCCCTCTAAGGCCTGAAACAATTCGACCACCAGAGAGCCCAACCGGGTGATGGCGACCTTAAACCGGCCACTGCCCGGCTTACCTCGGAATATGAATGGAACCATCTTCATGTCTAGCTCTTGAATCTGGAAAGGGCCCCACCCAAACATGGAGCTATAGTACTCCACGGCTTGATCGATATCCTTTACCACAATGCCAATGTGGTTCGGCGACGTAACTCTCACTGTCGGCTCTTGTCGTTCTG
>VGOE01000109.1 GCA_016876035.1 Chloroflexota bacterium | reverse complement strand
GTTTTCAGAATCCTGAGAGTGTTGATCGGATCATCTATGGCATTACCAATCACCTTAACTCAACCTGGAAGGAGAAGCCTATCCCTCAATTTACACACTTCTCTTGACACTACCCCACCGGCTTCGCTGGCTGCAAACTGGTGCATACCTGCTCCAGAGCCTGATGTACATGCATCAGTGTCCACGTTTCCCCTTCGGAAGGATCATCAGTACCTTGTCTGCGTCGGCCAGGGTATCGGAAGGTTGTCCTTCTTCCCTACATAATGATATAATGAGGCACAATTGAATAGAGCAACAGGGGTGCCTGAGCGTGAGTGAAGGCTCAAATGGATGGCAAGTCCGGTGAAAGCCCGGCACAGTCCCGCCTACTGTGATAGTCAGAACGCCAGCCCCTGAGTCCCCAGAAGGCCTCCGCGGAGAAGGGGGTGAAAGTGTTATCAGCGTGTAGCAGTTTCCCCTTGCTCAGCAGAGCGAGGGGATTCTATTTTATGGCCCCGAGACAGAGAGGAGATTCCCGTGGACGAGCACGTTAGTCGGATATCGAAGGCCATCAAACCACTGGACAGGAAGGCCATGGAGGCGGCCAGAGTCCGCCAAGACAGCTTGACCAAGCCACAGGGAAGCCTGGGGCGGTTGGAAGAGCTGGCCATCAAGATCGCCAGCATCAGGGGGAAAATGCCGCCGGTGTTGGAGCATAAAGCCATCATCACCATGGCTGCCGACCACGGTGTGGTAGCAGAAGGGGTAAGTGCCTACCCCAAGGAGGTCACCAAGCAGATGGTATACAACTTCCTACGGGGCGGCGCCGCCATCAATGTTCTGGCACGGTGTATTGGGGCACGGGTGGTAGTGGTTGATATGGGAGTAGCTTCGGGTTTTGAGCCTCATCCCGACCTGGTGTGCAGGGCGGTGGGCTTAGGCACCAGAAACATGTCAAAAGGGCCAGCGATGACGCGCCAGCAGGCTATGCAGGCCGTGACGGCGGGTATCGAGATAGTGGAGGCTGAGGTGGCACGGGGACTGGACATCGTAGGTACAGGTGACATGGGCATCGGCAATACCACCGCCAGCGCGGCTATCTGTGCCGCGATCACCGGCGAACCGGTGGAGCACATTGCAGGCAGGGGCACAGGCATCGATAAGGCGCAACTGGCCCATAAGGGGGAGATTATCCGCCAGGCTCTGGCAGTCAATCAAGCCGACCCGAAAGACCCGTTGGATGTGCTGGCCAAGGTGGGGGGGTTTGAAATAGGCGGGCTGGTCGGTGTCATGCTGGGCGCTGCGGCGCACCGCATTCCTGTTGTCCTAGACGGGTTCAACTCCGGGTCAGCGGCGCTCATTGCGGCTGGCCTATCACCTGGTATGAAGGACTACTTCATCGCAGCGCACAATTCGGCCGAGCGGGGGCACCGCCGGATGCTGAAACACCTGGGGTTGACTCCCCTGCTCGATCTGAAAATGCGCCTCGGCGAAGGCACTGGTGCTGCTCTGGGCATTTTCCTGGCTGAAGCAGCAGTGAAGCTACTGAACGAGATGGCTACATTTGATGAGGCGGGGGTCTCCAAGAAGGGCTAGTGCCAGGATTAAGTCAATAAGGAAGACTTTGGGATTTTTCATCAGCTTGAGATTCCTGACTATCATTCCCTGGCCCTGGCGTCGGGAAGCCGGTCCAGAAGAGGTAGGAAGGTCAATCGTCTACTTCCCTCTGGTAGGGCTATTTCTGGGACTTGTCCTGGTGGGCTGTGACGAGCTGTTTGGGCTCCGCCTATCCACATCTCTGACAAGTATCTTACTAATCGTGGTTATGATCATCCTCACGGGGGCGCTGCACCTCGACGGTTTTATTGATACCTGCGATGGCGCCTTTGTGCGGAGCTCCCCCGCGGAAAGGCTGAAGATCATGGCTGATAGCCATGTCGGCAGTTTCGGGGTGGTGGCGGCTTGCTGTTTGATCCTGGTAAAATATGTAGCTCTGTCGGACGTGCCAGAGGACATGAGGGTCTCTGCTCTGGTAATCATGCCGGCTCTGAGCCGATGGTCTATGGTCTATGCTATCTTTGCTTTTCCTTATGCCAGGCCAGTTGGCACTGGGCAAGCCTTCAAGGAACAAACCAACTGGCAGGGTACGGCAATAGCTACGTTGATTGCCGCGCTGATATCAGCAGTGCTGGCCGGGTGGAGTGGCCTGGCTGTTATGGGTGCTCTTTGGCTGGTTATTTTCGGAGTGGCGGTATTCTTGAAGCGCAGATTGGGGGGGCTTACTGGTGACAGCTACGGTGCCCTCAATGAGCTATCCGAGGTTCTGGTGCTCATTCTGCTCCCCTTGCTAGCTGACGTTCTGAGCACCAATTTCATCGGGCCATGGAAGCTATTTGATTTTGCAAAATAGCAAATGGAGGTATCTAATTTGGCACGATTTATTCTGGTGAGGCATGGCAAAACAGAATGGAATGAGACTGGTCGCTACCAGGGATGTAGCGATACCTGTTTGAGCGCTACCGGGCTGAAAGAAGCTGAGGCAGTGAGGCAGCGCCTAGCTGCTGAGAAGATCGACGCTATGTATTGCAGCGATCTAGAACGGGCCGCACAAACAGCTCGGATTATTGCTTCCGGGCGCGACGCAAAATTGGTGATCCGTAAGGAGTTGCGGGAAATAGACTTTGGTGAGTTTGAGGGGCTGACCTTTGATGAAGTGGGCCAGCGCTACCCGGACAACGATTGGTGGACAGCCCGGGACGCTGCCCAGAGGCTTCCCCAGGGTGAGAGCGTCGGCCAGCTTGCGGCGCGGGTAGACCAGTTCATTGCTAGCTGTTTAGGAAAGCATAAGGAGAGAGAAACGATACTGGTGGTGGCTCACGGCGGCTCACTGCGAACACTGGTATGCCGCTTACTGGGTCTGGGCCTGGAGCACTGGTGGCAGATTGGTATAGACAGCGCCTCTGTGAGCATGGTGGAGACCTACCCCAGGGGTATGATGCTTTCTGTCCTCAATGACACTTGCCACCTGAAACATTTAAGAAAGGATAGTCCATGGTGATGCGTGTAGTAGCTTCTTGGAGTGGAGGCAAAGATAGCTGTCTGGCCTGCTATAAGGCGGTGACGCAGGGTTACGAAGTAACGCACTTGGTGAACTTCATATCGCGCCAGTTCAGGAGGGTGTCCTTTCACGGGACCAGGGCTCGTATAATCTGGTGTCAGGCGCAGGCCATAGGGATTCCGCTGGCGCAATACACTGTGGCAGAGGAGATGAACCTCTATGAGCAGCGGTTCAAGCAGGCCGTGTCCGCTTTGAAGCGGAAGGGTATTGTTGGCATGGTCTTTGGCGATATCTATCTCCGGGAGCACAGAGACTGGATAGAAAGGGTCTGCGGCGAACTGGAGATTACCCCTGTGATGCCTCTCTGGGATGTGCCGCCGGAACGTGTCCTCGGTGAATTCATTGACTTGGGCTTTCAGGCATTGGTGGCGTCTGCTAACGCCAGCATCTTCACTGAGGACTGGTTGGGACGGAGCATCGATCATAGCTTCCTATCAGAGCTTAAAGTGTTATGTCAACAACAAGATGTGGATGTCTGTGGCGAGCATGGGGAGTACCACACGGTGGCAGTGGACGGGCCGCTATTTCAAAAACGAATGCAACTGGTGCCAGGGGACAGAGTTTTGAGGGACGGGTACTGGTTTTTGGATTTCACCAGATGCCAGCTCAAAGCAAAGTAAGAAGGTCGTGCTTGAAGGTGGGTAGAAAATGCGTTCTCATTCTGGGAGGTGCCCGCAGCGGGAAGAGTTGCCTGGCCCAGGAGATGGCACAGCGGCTCGGTGAAAAGGCGCTGTTTGTGGCTACCGGCGCTCCCCTTGACGAGGAGATGAGATTGCGCATCGAGGAGCACAAAAAGAAACGGCCTCGAAGCTGGCGGACCCTGGAAGCAGGCCTTGGTGTGGGAGAGAAGGTAATGGCGGAGGTTCGGGACGCCGAAGTGGTGATTGTTGACTGTGTGACCCTTCTTGTTTCCAATGTCTTGCTAGCCACGGGTGGGGAGGGAGAGGCAGAGCCTGAACGGATAGACTATGCCAGTGCCGAGGGCAGAGTGGTCGCTGAGATAGAGGGGCTGATCAGGTGCATCAAGAGCACCAAGGCTACCTTTATTATTGTATCCAACGAGGTGGGCATGGGAGTAGTGCCCGTCTACGAGACAGGGCGGGCCTACCGTGATCTCCTGGGCAGGGCGAATCAGCTACTGGCGCAACAGGCTGATGACGTCTATCTAATGGTTGCCGGCATCCCGTGGCGTTTGAAGGGGAAAGACTGAAGCCCAGGCTTTCCTTACTTCCTTGTCAAGGCTCTATTGCAAACACTACAATAGTCGTGTCTGGCGGTGTCAAAGCGGCGAAGAAGGAGGCCACTGGATGTCTCAACTCCGGCTTCTCGTCAGTCCACAGGAGATAAGGGACACTGTGGAGAGGTTGGCGGCCGAAATTCAGAGAGATTATCAAGGTAAGACGCCTGTTCTCCTGGGAGCGCTGAAGGGTTGCTTCGTTTTCATGGCTGACCTGGTACGGCATCTGGATATACCTTTAGAGGTGGAGTTCGTCATGCTTTCGAGTTATGGTAGGGGAAGAAAGGAAAGCTCAGGCGAAGTCAGGTTGGTGAAAGGTCTGTGCGCCCCCATAAGAGATCGGGATATCCTGATTGTTGAAGATATTGTGGACACGGGGATAACCTTGAGTTTCCTCCTCAACTACCTACGGCGCAAGAGACCAGCCAGCGTCAAGGTGTGCGCCCTTTTTGATAAAGCCACATGCCGTAAAGTGAGCGTGCCTATCGACTACCTGGGCTTCAAGATCCCCGATGAGTTCGTCGTTGGCTACGGCCTGGACTACGACGAGAAATATCGCCACCTCTCTGGGCTTTATTCCCTGAGGGAAAGTGAATCCAGTTCTCACCCTGGTTCCGCATAACAACCGAAATTATTCTCCGCCTGCAGCGGACCAGAATGACACCTATGGACGCTGTCGCCCCCATCCACCACAGGCGGGAAAGGGTTTCACTTCATGAATCGTGGAAACTCACAGTGCCCTGCCCACCATGGCCCCGTCTAGTGTTGCCTCAAATATTCTCCTTATGCCATTGGCATCGCCCACCAGATGCACCTCTCTTACCTGATCCTTCAGGGCGTAATACAGGGCATTGTCCTCCTGACCTCCACAACCGTAATCAGTGGGTAATAAGACCCCTTCCAATGTGAGTCAGATTGGAGTAAGGTATCACCCAGGAGGTTAGGCAGCGATGAAGGTAAAGAGGCCGCTTCTGGGTGTCAGGGTAACGGGGG
>VGOE01000108.1 GCA_016876035.1 Chloroflexota bacterium | reverse complement strand
AGGCCATTGCCATACGTGGTACTGGTGCTGTGAAGGTGGCTGACATGGCCCAACTGGAAGCCATGACTCTGGACATCTACCGGAAAGCGCAGACCGCAGCCACTGAGAAGTATCGTGTGCTGGGTACTCTTTCCAACGTGCTGACTCTGAACCGTCTGGCAGCCATGCCCACCCGCAACTTTCAAAGCTCTGTGTTTGAGGGTGCTGAGAAGATAAGTGGTGAGTACCTTTTGGAACACTATCAGCCTAAGATAGTGGCCTGTGGTGCTTGTCCCATAGCTTGCGAACACATCTTTCAGCTCGGTGAAGGACCTTATGCCGGAACCAAGGTTCGTGTAGAGTATGAGAGCCTCTATGCCCTCGGACCTTTGTGTGGGATAGACGATGCTCAGATCATCATCCGCGCTTGCGACCTATGTGACTCCTATGGTATGGATACCCTATCAACTGGAGGGTGCATAGCCTGGGCTATGGAATGCTATGAGCGTGGCCTTCTCTCCAAACAGGATACCGGTGGTGTAGAGCTTACCTTCGGCAATGGCCAGGCCGTGCTCGCCATGATAAATCAAATTGGCAACAATGAAGGGCTGGGGCGTCTCCTGTCCCAGGGTGTGAGACGGGCCAGTGCAGAGGTAGGCCATGGTTCTGAATATTGGGCCATGCACTCCAAGGGATTGGAGATTCCAGGCTATGACCCGAGGAGTATGAAAACCATGGCCCTGGGCTATGCCACAGGCCTGCGTGGCGCCTGTCACAACCGCTCCGCTGCCTATGAAGTAGACATGATGCCAGATATTGACCGCCTCAAAGGGGATCGTGAGCGGGGTGCTATGGCAGTGGTTAAGGAGAACTTCGCTGCCGTTCTGGACTCTTTGATTATCTGCAAGTTCTTACGACGCTGTTTTGATGCTTTCTATGAGGACATAGCGAAGATGTATACCCTGGTTACTGGCATCGAGTTTAGTCAATCTGACATAGCATTGGTAGGAGAGAGAGTTAATAATCTGAAGAAGGTCTTCAACATTCGTGAGGGCTGGAAACCAGGAGACGATTGGTTGCCGCCGCGGATATTCCGTGACGCGCTGCCTGACGGGGTTGCCAAAGGCGTGGTGCTCACCGAAAACGAGCTCCGTGAAATGATAGAAGGCTATTACGAGGCCAGGGGTTGGACCAGAGAGGGATTGGTTCCCGAAGCCAAGCTACGAGAGCTAGGCATTGAGGCAATGGCTACTAAGATGAAAAATATGGTGGCACGGAAATAACTGCCAAACGTTGCTGGATATACCACAATGCTAGTCGATTTGGTCAAGGCCCAGTTGAGTCCATGACGATTGTTGCGTCAAGTTCGTCGCTTCCGCATAAGGACAGTAGGTAGTGAATTGAGAAGGCTGCTTTCAGGAAACGAGGCTATCGCTTTAGGTGCTTATCACGCTGGCGTCAGTGTAGCCACGGCCTATCCAGGAACCCCCAGCACTGAAATATTGGAGAACCTGGCCAGACTGCCAGGGCCCTATGTGGAGTGGTCTGCCAACGAGAAGGTGGCTATGGAGGTGGGGTTGGGTGCCTCCTATGGTGGGGTAAGGGCCTTAGTGAGCATGAAACACGTGGGACTGAACGTGGCTGCTGACCCCTTTTTTGCTGCATCAGTCACTGGCGTCAGAGGTGGGTTGGTGGTTGTCTCCTGCGATGATCCGGGAATGCATAGCTCCCAGGGCGAGCAGGACAACCGCCATTTCGCTCGCTTCGCCAAGATACCCATGCTCGAGCCTTCTGACAGCCAGGAGGCCTATGACCTCATGTCCATCGCCTTTCAGCTCAGTGAGGAATTCGATACGCCAGTAATGGTGCGCTCCACCACTCGCATTTCCCACTGTAAAGGTGTCGTGGAGATAGGCGAAGCCGCTTCCTGGCAGCCGAAGAGGCCGCGCTTTATTAGAGACCTTGATAAGTTCGTCATGGTGCCCAGCAACGCTCGCAAGCGTCGCCCGTTGATGGAGGAAAGGGTAGCAACGCTCGCTCGCTGGGCAGACAATTTCCCCAAGAATGAGGTGATAATCCAGAATACGAGGTTGGGCGTTATCGCCTCCGGGGCTGCTTACCAGTATGCCAGAGAGGTGTTCAAGAAAGCTTCATTCCTTAAACTGGTTGCGACTTATCCCTTGCCGAAACAGCTCATTGCTGACTTCAGTCGCCAGGTAGAAACCCTGGTGGTGGTGGAGGAATTGGACCCATTTATGGAGGAGCAGATAAGAGCCATGGGGTTGGAGGTTAAGGGCAAAGAATTCGTGCCTCCCATCGGCGAACTGACCATAGACACCTTGGAGGACAGTGCTCACAGAGTCGGCCTGCTCAAGAATGTCAGGAGGGCATTGTCCCGGAAAGAGACTCAAGTAGAACTACCGGTGAGACCGCCCGTCTTATGTGCTGGCTGCCCACACATAGCTACTAGCTTTGTTCTGAGAAGGCTGGGGTTCTATCGTCATCTCAACCCACTCGAGGCGAACGAGGGTGGCAAACTGCCCTCAGGTCTGAGACAGGGCGGCATTATTGCTACCAGTGACATTGGCTGCTATACCTTAGCGGTTTATCCGCCTCTCTTGGCATTGGATACTTGTGCCTGCATGGGGGCTAGTATTGGTCAGGCTCTGGGGCTTGAGAAGGCAGGGGTGGCAAATAAGATAGTGGCAGTAATAGGTGATTCCACGTTTGTCCACTCTGGTATAACTGGCCTGGTGGATATGGTATACAACCAGAGCGCTGGCACTGTGGTTATCCTGGATAACGATACTACAGGTATGACGGGACACCAAGGTCATCCGGGCACTGGCATCTCACCGCGAGGGGAAAAGCTAACGAAGGTGGACCTGGAATACCTGTGTCGGGGGCTAGGGGTAAGAGATGTTAACGTTGTCAATGCCTTTGATATTGCTCAGATAGAACACACCCTGAGGCGCTGTGTGGAGAGTGAGGAGACTTCGGTAATCATCGCCCGCGGCCCTTGTCCGCTCAAAGAACGCCCGACCAGCAGGCCATTCTCCATTGATGCCGATCGGTGTGATGGTTGCGCTACCTGTCTCAGGTTGGGCTGCCCAGCTTTGCTCCGGGAGGGGGATAAGGCCACAATAGACAAAGGTCGCTGCGTGGGTGATGCTTGCGGCATCTGTTTGCAGGTGTGCCCCAGGGAAGCCATAGTAAGGGCGGAAAAAGAGATTGCGTAAGATAGATGTGTTAATGGCTGGTGTGGGTGGTCAGGGGGTAATCCTGGCCAGCGACTCGCTGGCAGAGGTAGCGATGCGCGCCGGCTTTGATGTTAAAAAGTCCGATGCCATCGGGATGGCCCAGCGGGGAGGCAGCGTTGTTAGCCATATCCGCATCGGGGCTAAGGTATTTGCCCCTCTAATTAAGAAGGGCGAGGCTGATTTCCTGGTGGGTTTCGAGCGCTTGGAGGCGGCTCGATGCGCCAGCTATATCAACCCCAATGGCCTGGCGATCATCAGTGACCAGGAGTTGCCTCCCCTGTCTGTGGCTGGTGATGCAGCCTCCTATCCGGATCAGGAGAAAGTGGCGCGTGTGGTCTCCCTGTATACTAAGCGTCTGGCCTTTGTTCCCGGGCTAAGGATAGCCCAGGCACTGGGCAATGCTCGGGTAGCCGGAGTAGTGCTGCTGGGGTTTCTTTCAGCTTTTCTTCCGGTGGAGGTAGCATTATGGCAGGAGGATATCGCTCGGCGGGTTGACGCCAAGTTCAGGGAAATCAACTTGAAGGCCTTTGCACAAGGCCGAGAGGAAGCTATGGTCTTTCGTTCAACCGAGACGGAGGCCAAGGCCGTTGTCCGTGAAGAAGTGCCTAAGCGGCTGAGGAACATAACCAGAAATGGTGGTAGGAGGTAAGGCCGTGAAAATGAAGCAGATTTCAGCCTTCTTAGAAAATGAGCCTGGCCGGCTCCAGGCCCTGCTAAAGGTACTTAAGTCGGGAAACATAAACATACGTGCCCTGTGTGTGGCTGATCATCCTGATTTCGGTATTGTACGTTTCATAGTCGCCGAACCGGAGCAGGCTGCTCAGGCTCTCCGCGACGCTGGCTTCACGGTAAGACTCACCAATGTTCTGGCAGTGGAGATTCCCGATCAGGCGGGCAGCCTGCTTGATCACGTCGCCGAGCCATTGGCCAGGAACAACATCAATCTGGAGTATTTCTATGCTTTCATAGAACCAGTTCCTGGAAAGGCTATGGTAGTAGTGAAAACGAGCGACCAGAATAAGGCTGAGCAGGTATTAGGGTAATTGTTATGCCTGCAGTCGAGTTCTATGGCATGCTGCGGCGACTACTTGCCCTCTTCGCGATAGGAGTTCAAGATAAGAGATAATTCCCACCTGGGCAAGCTGCTAACCCACCTGGCTACGACCAGGCCACAATCACGGGGCCGGGTGATTGCCCCTGATAGTAGCCAGCCTCTGAATCCTTGTCTTTTGAATATCAACGGTCATGCACTTGTTCCCGATCCGGATGCCAGAATCAACGAAGGTGACCTCATTCTTTTGACTACGGCCTCAGCACAGAAATGAAAGGACCGATATTGACGCTCTTGCGGCAAGTAACCACTCTAGGAGTATGACTGATGCAGCGTAGGTATATCAGCTGTGACCCTCAGATCTGTACGGGTTGTCAACTGTGTGAGTTTGCCTGCTCTGCTGTGAAGACAGGCGAGTTCAACATAGAGCTCTCACGCATCAAGTTGGTCCGGCTTAAGTCAGACCTCATGATGAGTCTGACCTGCCGCTTCTGTGAAGACGCCCCCTGCATAGCAGCCTGCCCCAGACAGGCTCTGAGTTGGGACGAGGAGCAAGGCATTATCATACTGAACAAGGTGCGGTGCACTGGCTGTGGCTGGTGCCTGGAGGCTTGCGACTTCGGAGCAATAACGATAGATCCCCACACTAAGTCGGCCCTCATATGCGATTTGTGTGTTGGCCAAGAGGAACCCCGTTGCGTAGAGGTTTGTCCCAAAGAGGCTCTCAAGATTACCTCATTCGAGGTCACAGGGCAAGAGGCCAGGCTAAAGGCCATGAAGCGGCTAAGCACCGAGTAACTATCCTCTATTGCATGGATATCGCCTAGGCCTAGACTCCTCTGCTCGCTCACCGTTGTCTCTTTGTGACCAAGGTGCTAGAATCAGAAGTCATGGTCATGAAGAATAAGGATTAGAGAGGGCTAGGATGTCAGCATCTGATAATGAAGCTCAAGCACTGGCGGAACTGAGAGCCAAAGTGGAAAAGGAACCCATCAGCCGCTTCCTCGACATCAAGCTGGTGGAATTAGCTGCTGGTTACGCTAAGGTGACTATGAAAACAAGGCCAGAATACCGCACGTTCAATGGATTCACCTTCGGCGGCATCGTGATGTGCGTAGCTGATCAAGCCTTTGCTTGTGCTACCAATTCCATGGGCCGGGCGAGCGTTGCCACTCAATTCAATATCCATTTCATTGCCGGCTCT
>VGOE01000107.1 GCA_016876035.1 Chloroflexota bacterium | reverse complement strand
GGTCTCCTGCTCAAAATCCCCCCACCAATCCTCCTCATCCTTGACCTCCCGCCACAAATCCTCTAACTTGAGTTGGGTCAGGTCTTTGACCTGTACCATGGGGCGTCCTCCTTTCTAAGATATCTTTTTCTCTATATCTCTAGAAGGATACGCCCCCCTCTTTTTACACACAATATGTTACGCTACCTAAACAATCGCAACCTTGTCTAACCAGCGACACATGTTGTATACTTGTACACCTTCACTACAAGGGGGTGTAGTATGATGCTATCATGCCTTCAAGAAAACCTGAGCAAAGCCCTCGGCATTGTTGGCAGGGCAGTGGCTGCTAGAACGACTTTACCCATCGCCAATAATGTTCTTCTGGCAACAGAGGAATCTCGTCTGAAACTCTGCGCCACCAATCTAGAGATCGCCATCAGTTGCTGGCTCGGTGCCATGGTGGAGCAAAATGGCGCCATCACCGTGCCGGCAAGGCTCCTCACCGAATTTGTGAATTCCCTGCCCAGCGAAACAGTGCGCTTCAGACTATCGGATCATTCCTTGGAGCTAAAGTGTGCCAGATTTGAGGCCCGGATCAGTGGGCTAGATGCTGCTGATTTCCCACCTATCCCCGAGGTGGGTGACAGCGCAGTGTATCAGATTGAGCCTGAGGCACTTCGGCTGGCCATTAACCAGGTAGTGTTCGCCGTTGCCTCCGAGGATACCCGCCCGGTGCTTACCGGTGTCTGCGCGGAGTTTGAAGGAGAGACCCTTACTCTGGCTGCCGCCGACGGCTTCAGGCTGGCAGTACATAAAGCACCGCTAGCCACCCCAGTAGAAGGCAGGATAGAGGTCATAATACCAGGGCGCACCCTTGTGGAGTTGAGTCGCCTTCTGTCTGATCAACAAGAGCCAATTGAAATAGCCATTAGTAGTAACAAAAGCCAAGTACTCTTCCGCCTCAAGAGTGTCCGGATAGGTGGATCAACAGGACTCGTGGAGATGGTATCTCAACTGCTGCCAGGCACATTTCCTAATTACAAACAGCTCATTCCCCAGAGTTACAGCACGCGCGCTGTCACTAGCACCTCCGAGTTCCTTAAGGCCACCAAGATAGCCTCTATCTTCGCCCGCGACGGTAGCGGCATAATACGTCTTCAACTGGTTCCAGGTCAGGAATCTAGCCCAGGAAAGATAAGCGTTTCGGCACGGTCAGAACAAATCGGTGAAAATTTGGGGGACATTGATGCTCAAGTTGAGGGTGAACCAGCCAAGATAGCCTTCAACGGCAGATATGTTCTGGACGTGCTGGGCGTAATTCCTGAAGCGAAAATAGCTCTCGAGACCACCACCCCCTCCAGCCCGGGAGTCATCCACCCTATTGGTTCTGACAAATATGTGCACATAATCATGCCGATGTTCGTCCAGTGGTGAGTAATAGCTCTGATGACTGCGTGATACTGATGCCAACTTGCTGGGTTCGCTGTCCACAGAGATCTGTCCGCTAGTGTGGTTCCCCTGCTATAAGCATTTGGATACCAAGAAAAGATTGAAGCCCTACACAGCACCAATGTGCTCACAGTTATCTTCGAAGTCACCGGCCTCCTGAAACCACGTCTAGAAGAGTCAGCTCATAACACAATTCAGACAAAGATATTAACCGGTACCCACGTCGAGAGGAGATCATCTACGTTAGTCTCACCTGCTATGGGCATGATGTATTCCCCACCATGCTTCGCACCACCGTTCTTCATCGTGATGCGTCTTGACCATACGTGCTCGATAACATCTTTTGCTATCTTGGCACTCTCACCATCCTTGAACTATTTGAAATGTTGAAATACGTTGTTGGCCTCCGCTTGCTGGTTATTCATCTGTATCTATTTGCCTCCTTTTCAGATATTCGTTTCCTGCCAGTCAATGAGTTTCACGTTACAAAGAAGTCGGAAAGACCCGGCCATCACTTCTAATCACAACTACACTGCTTCGAACCAGCATCGTCTAGGATAATTCCTTTGTCCTTGACACCTGATTCAGGCAAATACTATACTCTAAGTTGCGGGCCATTAGCTCAGCAGGTTAGAGCGCAGTCCTGATAAGACTGAGGTCCCTGGTTCGAGACCAGGATGGCCCACTTTCAAGCTGGCCCTGGCCCCAAAGGCATGGAAAGCGATCCCTTACCCATTAACTTCACCAAATCTCCCTCTTCGCTACTAATATCAAAACACTCGTCCAAGAGTACATGCTAAAACGCCGATGTGAAGACAAGTCCCACAGCAACAATCACCACCTGACAAACATCCCACAGACGAAGATTCGGTGTTATGGCACTGTACAAACGCTCGGCACCAGTCCAACAGCACCACACAAGTCAATTGACAATCAGAGGGAGAGAATGTCATCATTAGGGTCAAGTGGCGATGCGGCGCAGCATGCCATGGTTAGGAGTTCGAATGGGAAATCCCGGATATGAGGATCTTGTGAAGGAGGTTTAATGGCTGATGCAACGTATGATGCAGTGATAGTCGGAGGTGGAAACAAGGGGTTGCTGCTGGCTATGTATCTCATCAAGTATGGGGGCATGAGCGTCGGCATATTTGAAAGAAGGCACGAGATTGGGGGGTGCCTGGCCACGGAGGAGATGTCGGCACCCGGTTTCCGGGGAAACGACCACGCCAACATCATCTTTCCCTGGTATTACGCGCCTGTGTGGCGTGATTTCCCCGATTTCTGGGACTACGGTGCCCAGTGGGAGCAGCATTTGTGCAGCGATGGCTTCGTCTTTAGAGACAACGAGACCTGCCTCGCCATCTACAGCGATAAGTTCGACCCCGAGCAGGAGCGCAGTGCCAGGGAGATTGCCCGATTTTCCAAGAAAGATGCTGAGGCGTGGCTGAGGATGTCAGCTCTAGAGCGAAGCGACGAGTGGCAAAATGTGCAGATGGATACGCTATTCAATCCGGCCGAGATGCGCCTTGCCCCAGAGTTCATGGAGAGGCAGATGGCCCTGGCTGGCAAGCTCGTCGAAGCCGGCTTCATTCCCGACCAGTTGGTAATGGCTGCCAGCACTCTGCGCATGGCGAAGGAGTGGTGGGAGAGCCCGGAACTACAGTCCTGCATCCTCAGATTCGCCGTTTCATCGGTCACCGATATCAACCAGCCTGGAGATGGAATCAACGCATTGGGGATGGCACTCCAGCTCCCCATCATAGGCTTCATCAGAGGGGGCACCCATCAGGTAGCTCATGCTGCACACCAGATACTGGTGCAGAATGGCTGTAAGTTCTTTACCCACGCTGACGTTGACAAGATTTTGATCGAGAACGGCGCAGCTACCGGCATCCGGCTCACCGACGGCAGCCAGATAGCCGCCAGAAAGATCGTGGTCAGCGCTGGCCTGAGTCCCTGGCAGCTCTGCTTCGACCTGGTAGGTAAGGAGTATCTGGACGAGATCACGGCGAAACGGATTGAGTTGCTGGAGGCTAACTTCGGCTGCTTGATGTGGTATGTCTTTGCTTTGCACGATGCACCACGGTATAAGGCTGAGGCCTTCAACCCTGACATACACGATTGCCTCTGGCTGGGGTTACAGCCAGACCCCGATCCCATACACATCGCCAGGGAATGCATGTACGAGAAGCTACTGGAGTGGCCACCGCTGGAGGACTACTGCCCAACAGTTACGTGTCACAGCCTTGTTGACCCCTCCTTCGCCCCGCCGGGGAAGCATGTAGCCCAAACAGAGCAGCTTGCGCCGCCTGTCACACGCTACAGCGAGAAGGAGTGGCTGGAAATCAAGAAGCGCTATGCCAACGAGTTGATCAGCGTATGGCAACAGTATGCACCCAACATGACCTGGGACAATGTTATCGGCGTTGATACCAACAGCCCCTACGACAATCTGCGAATGAAGAACCTGGGACCCAACGGGACCATGGCTGGCATCGATCATCCGGTGTACCAGATGCAGGCCAACAGGCCGACTCCAGAACTAGCTAACCACAGGACCCCGGTAAAGAACCTTTATGCCACCGGGGGATGCTGGCATGTGGGATCCAACGCCGGGTCCGCTGAGTCGTACAACTGCTATAAGATCATTGCCAATGACCTGGGCTTGGGCAAGCCTTGGGAGGAGAAGGGGAAGGAAGAGCCAGATTCTTTGCTGCAGAAACTCTGGGAGGTAAGGAAGAAAGTACAGCAATCGGCGAAGAAATGATGTTTCTGGTGTTATCCTTGTGGTATACGGTGAAAACGTAACTTAAGGAGAGGTAAATGGCACAGAAGTATGATTTCATAATTATCGGGGGTGGCCCCAACGGGCTGGAGGCTGCTGCTTACCTGAGCAAGGCAGGGCAGAAGGTCTTGCTTCTGGAGAAGAGGTTTGAGGTAGGTGGTGGGCTGGCTACCGAGGAAGTCACTTTACCTGATTTCTTCCACAATACCCATGCTATCTACCATATGATGGTGGACTATGCGCCCGTTTACCAGGATTTCAAATTCGAAGAGTACGGTGTCAAGCATATCCATCCTGAGCTACAGTGGGCCATGCCCCTGAAGGACGGCAAATGCCTCTGTATCTATACCGATGTAGAGAAGACCTGCGCCTCGATGGCTAAGTTCTCCAAGAAAGATGCCGATAGCTATCGCCAGATGCACCGCGAGTTCCGGGAGTTGGTGGATGCCTTTATCGCTCCAGCTACCTTTACTCTGTCGGTGCCGGCACCGCTTCAAGCCGCCAAGCTCGATCTGACAGAGGTAGGGCGGAAGGTTACCGCCTTCTCCGAGAAGACGCCTGAGGAAGCAGTGAAGGAGCGGTTTGAAAACGACCACGTCAGGACCCTTATGCTCTACATTTGCTGTCACTGGGGCCTGGACTATAACCAGTCCGGCGTTGGCTATCTCATCCCTCTTTATCTTGACCGGGCGACGGCCTACCGCCTGGTGGCCGGAGGCTCCCACAGGATTTCCAATGCCCTTCTCAAGAGGTATTTCGAGAACAAGGGACAGGTGCGTACCAGCGCCCAGATCAAGCGCATCATAGTGGAGAACGGGGCCGCCAGGGGCGTCGAACTGGAAGACGGCACCCAGTATCTGGCCGATAAGGCCGTCATCAGCACCATCGATATCCATCAGACCTTCCTCAAGTATGTGGGAGAGAAGAACCTGGACAAGGACCTCTTGGAGATGGTCAAGATCTGGCAGTGGGAAAAGTGGAGCCTGTTTGATGTGCATCTGGCTATGGCTCAGCCTCCCAACTTCAAGGCAGCCGAGTCCGACCCGCAGATCAACAAAGCCTTTATCTACCTCCTGGGTTATGAGAGCTCAGGCGACCTGATAAAGCACTGGGAGGCCATGCGCACCGGCCAAATGCCCGCCAGCCCAGGTTTCAATGCCTGCTTTCCCAGCATCCATGATCCCTACCAGGCGCCTCCGGGCAGGTGCTCCGGCCTGATCTCCCAGATGGCCCCCTATGACCTGAAAGACGGAGGCCATGAGAAATGGCTCAATCTCAAGTTTAAGGAGGCTTGGGCCGAAAACCGCATTGCCTTGCTGGCACAGTACGCTCCCAATGTGACCAAGGAAAACGTCTTGTGGACTTATTTGACTACACCGGCCGATATCCAAAACAAGTTTGCCAACATGGT
>VGOE01000106.1 GCA_016876035.1 Chloroflexota bacterium | reverse complement strand
CCCTGGCGTGGCACAAGCTACATTCCACTGCCCACCGAGCTGGGTTCTTCTCTCATAGAGCGATACCCGATGTCCCCTCTCTGCCAGGTATATAGCGGTCTCCATGCCGGCTAACCCACCACCCACTACCATTACCTTCTTAGGCGACTTCGCCGGAGGCAGAGGATACTTAGCCTCCCTGGATAGGAAGGGATTCACGGAACACGAAAGCGGCCCAGCGTCAGGGCCCAGCTTGAGGCAGTTATTGCAATATATGCAGCGGCGGATTTCTTCCAGGCGGCCCTCGCGAACCTTATTAGGCAACTCAGGATCGGCCAGGAGTGGGCGACCCATAGCAACGAAATCCGCCTTGCCATCAGCTACAATCCGCTCTGCCAATTCTACACCTATCTTGCCCACAGCGATTACAGGCACCTTAACGGCCCTTTTCACCTTCTCTGCCAGTGGAACCATCGGGCCTTCAGGGAAAGAGTAGCACGGAATGCTCAAGGTGGACCAGAACTCAAGCCCTCCGGCGACGCTGATGGCATCGACACCTGCCGACTCCAGGATAACCGCCTGCTGCGCTGCTTCATCGATGGTAAGGCCACCATCAACATCGTCGTCAGCATTGATTCTTATCAGCAGCGGAAACTGCCTCCCCACCTTCTCTTTTGCTCTTTCCACGATCCTGCGCGCAAAGCGAACCCTATTCTCGATACTGCCTCCGTACTGGTCTGTTCTGCGATTGATAGCAGGAGACAGGAAAGTGCTTAACAAGCAACCATGGCAGGCATGCAACTCCACTGCATCAGCACCTGCTTCCTTGACCCGCCGAGCTCCCTCAGCAAAATCCTCAACATAGCGGTCAATATCCTCTTGGCTCAGCACATGGTACAGCTTGTCCGCTTCCAGCAAGGGCGACATCGATGGCACCTTTATAGACATACCTTCGGGGACAAACCCGAAACGTGGGAATAGCATGCCTGCATGCATCAACTGGATGCAAATCCTGGCACCTGCTTCATGTACAGCATCTACCAGTTTTCTCCAATCGGCGATCCAACTGTCATCGTATATGGCCGCAGTGGAAGGGAAAGCAGCGTCGGAACTGATCGAGGCGCACTGAGGGATTATGAGCCCCACACCACCCCTCGCCCGCGCCCGGTAGTAATTGAGCAACCTTTCTGTGACCCTGCCGTCGGCATCGGCCAACTGCGTGCCCATAGCAGGCATGATGAGCCTGTTTTTCAAGCGTAGCGTACCTATGCTGCCTGACTGAAATAATGCTGGGAAATTGCTCACTCCACTCCTTTACACAAATCTGCCAACTGGAACATGGAAACCAGGATTAGTCGCCTGACCTCCAGGCTATTACAGTTGTGTCTCTGCCAGGCTCCTGCCTGATGGGACAGGAATCTGGCCAGATCCCGAACCCAGTGGCGGCCGTATTAATAATGGTTTTTCTACGCTATACTGTTTTCTACGCCCAATCAGAAATCGAAGTCCAACCGACTTCACTTCTGGCTGGAGCTGATTATACGCTGCACAGTAGGCTTTGAAAAGTTTGGGGCGGAAAAGGGTTGTCTGCCAGCGTTCGACCTACCTGGATGAGAAGGGGCTGTCAAGGTTGCTAAAGCAAGTGTCGTCCGTTATGATCTTGTCAAAGGTCTCTGGCGTCTCCGCTTCGGGGCAAAGCCTTGTTTAGATGCCTAGCGAAGATGGGTTCTTGTTTCAGAAGAAGCGTAGGCGCCAGCAAGTGAAGAATCTCACTTATGGGAGGTCTGGAAGATGAGCAATGAGAGTAAGCCACCAGACAAATGGGATCTGGAGGTTGATCTCGTAGTCGTTGGGTCAAGCTGTGGCGGACTAACTGCTGCTTGCAAGGCACACGACCTGGGCATGAGCACTGTCATCCTGGAAAAGGCAGCAACCCTCGGCGGCGGTACTGCGTTTTCAGGAGGTGTGATCTGGATACCATGCAATCATCACATGGCGGAGGCAGGTATACCAGACTCGCGCGAGGCTGCCCTGACGTACGTGCGTGGCCTCAGCATGGGACGGCACAACGAGGAAATGTTGGCTACTTATCTGGACAAGGGACCGGAGATGCTCCGAGATGTGGAGGCAAGCACCCCCTTGAGGATGCAAGCCGCGACTACTCTTCCTGACTACCGCGATGAACTCCCTGGAGGCAGCAAAGGTGGCCGCCTACTGGCCCCGGACCCGATTTACATGGCACAGTTGCTCCTCAACGCAGAGAAGGAAAACCCTATCCTCGGTAAGATTCGCCAGTCGCCCTTTCCCCTGTTTTCGGCTGTGCCTCTACCTACTAACGATCCCAGGTTCTATGTTGCCGGCCGTGCCCTCATCGGGGGACTGTTGCTGGGGTGCATTCAGAAGGGCATCGATGTACTGGATAGCACGCCGGCCAGAGAGCTGATAATCCAGGGTGGCAGGGTGATCGGCCTGCGGGCCGAGCGACAGGGCAAGGACTTTTTCGTCAAAGGCAGGCGGGGGGTTCTGCTGGCCACGGGTGGCTACGAGTGGAACCGTGAGATGAATAAACGGCATATGCGCATCCCTGAGATACACGGCATTACGCCTCCCAGTAATTCGGGGGACGGTCACACAATGGCCATGAAGGTCGGGGCGGCGGTGGCTCTCATGGATTTCTCGTTGTTGATGCCCACCATCCGGATTCCTGGAGAAGAAATCGATGGTGAGCCGATGTACCGTATCTTCATGTTCTGTGTAGGTCAGCCGGGGAACATCCTGGTAAACCGGGAGGGCAAGCGCTGCTGTGATGAATGTTTCTATGCCGAGGTGGGTCGGGCCTTTGAAGCGTATGACGCACTGACTTCAAGACCTGCCAATCTACCCATGTTCTGGATAGTTGACCAGAACTTCAGAGATCGCATACCTGTGGGGCCTCTTCCGCCGGGAACGGGCATGGCTGACTGGCTTCAGAAGGGGGATACCATAGAGGAGTTGGCTGAGAAGCTGGGGCTACCGCCGGGCAACTTGAAGGAAACAGTGGAAAGATTTAACAAGTTTGCCAGGGAAGGGCGGGACCCCGACTTTCACCGTGGTGAGAGTGGCTATGACAAGAGATGGGGATTTTGGCCAAATCGGAAACCTAACCCTGCTCTTGGGCCCCTGGAGAAGCCGCCCTTCTATGGACTGCAACTCCACGTGGGCACGGTCGGCCACCTGGGTGGAGTGGTGATCAATACCCATGCGCAGGTAATAGATGCTGTGGGGCGGCCTATTCCTGGTTTGTATGCTACGAGCAACGCGGCTGCTCCTTTGGGTACTGGTGTGGCCTATACCAGTGGCATGACCGGTGGCAAGGCTATGATTTTCGGCTGGCTTGCCGCCCAGCATGCGGCAGGCGTGGGGCATGAAATGTCTGAAGTGGCTGCTGCGCTTCCTGGGACGGAACCACGAGTTGAATCCCGAGAACCTGTTGTTGCCGCCAGCCCTTCCGGGGTGCTATCGGCGCGGGCTAGTTCGGCGGAAAGTGCGAAGAAGCCAGCCACTGTAGGCAAAGCCGTGAAGATACTAAATGAGGATGGATCCAGCGTGCTGGATGTGGAGGGAATAGAAAAGGCAGGCGATAGACTTCGCATGAAGGGGAAACTGATGGGCAGCTTCTCCACCAATATGTACCTCGATTCAGGTGGGTTCTATCGGCTGCTGGCCATGATGATGCGGCGGTCGGGCATTACCTTTGCTTTATTGTCTCCGGTTTACTGGTTCAAGGGCAGGAGCAAAAGGCGAGGAGGCTGACAGAAAATGAATTCTCCGCCCAAGGATCGATGAAGGCGCGGCTGTTGACAGGGCTTATGCCTCGGGTGCAAGCCTGATTTCTAGGCGCGAGACAAGAAGAACTGTGCTGGTGAGATATAGGGTGGCTAAGCTAACATATAGACAGCAACCAGCAGGCAAGGCTGATTACGTGACCAAGATAATAAAAAAGGCCTCTGAGAGGCCTGGGCTATTGGGCAGTGGGGAGGTGAGTCTTTTGGTGGAGATAAGCTAATTAAATTTCCTTTTAACGTCCGGCAGCCCTTGTACTCGTC
Organism: Chloroflexota bacterium; assembly: GCA_016876035.1. Taxonomy (GTDB): domain Bacteria; phylum Chloroflexota; class Dehalococcoidia; order UBA2247; family RBG-13-53-26; genus VGOE01. The sequence goes on along the minus strand of VGOE01000106.1, from coordinate 1,681 downwards.
TCCCACCTCCCCTGTAACGTGCTGCCCTATCACGCTCAATACCTAGTTTACCACCCAACGCCCAGACTGCCTTCCGCCATACTGCCTATTCGGGCAATAGGCATTTATACCTAGTTTCCAACTTGCCCTGCCCAATACCCCAAATCAAGGAGACGATCCGCGATCGAAGGGGTTCCACCACCCCCTCCTCAATCCTCTACGGGTGGAGCTGGCAGCCAACCACTGAGAGTCACGTAGTCTTTCACAGCGCCGCCCTTGAATCCGGTTATCAGGCATTGATCCATTAGCAAGCGTTTGGTCTCGCCGAAGCCAAATTCCGGGTAGTTTTGCCACATGGGACTGGTAGTCTTGTACTTCTTGGCGGCATCATAGTAGGCTTGACCACTGAAATTCTCCGCCCCCACCTTTTCTACTGTCTGCTGCAGGATTTCGAAGATGGTGACCAACATGGCTGCCACGCCCACATAACCTTGGCCAGCAGCGATGATTTCCGCAGCCTCCGACGATGAGCGGTATCGGTGAACGGCCGTCTTGGCCAGATCGACGATGGGGTCCGAGTCAGTCCAATAGAAAGAGTTAGAGGTGGAATAGCATCCATCCAGGACATCCCAGCCAACCAGATCTGCGTAAAACTTTCTGTAAGAACCCATGCTAGCGAGGCAATCAATAACCGTCGCGTTGGAGCCAACGCTTTCAAGGTCCCTCAAGAAGTAACCCAGCATGGTGCCAGAGGTCGTAGCTATATAATCGCAGTCTTTTAGCCTCTGTGCTTGAGTTCTCCAGTTCACCGTGCCCGGGGGAGCAGTATAACAGCCGCCCCACTGATACAGGTCTGGACGGTCGCGCAAGTATGCCTCTACTGTCTTTCCAACATCCTCGGCCTGTGCTGTGGCCCAGTACGTCAGGCCAATCTTAGGAATCCCCTCGCCTTTCCAGTCATTTTCCCTGACCCATTTCAATAGGGTCTTCGATCCGTCATTCAGGCTGCCTGAAAGGCCAAATGCCCATCCCGGAGGATTATACAGATTCTCGGTGACTGAAAAGGAGACTATAGGGATCTTGTCCCTCTCGGCAAAGGGTTTCAATACCTCGGCTACGTCTGCAAGTATAGTAATAATTGCTTTGGCCCCCTTCGACTTCAGCCAGTCGTAGCCGGGTATGTACCGGCTAGGATCGTACTTAGTATCGTATGGGAGCACTTCGATCTTTGCCCCAGGGATAAGGCCTTCATCGTTGAAATATCTGGCCATGTCCTGCGTTACGTAAGTGAGCTGCTTAAACGCCGGTGAGGCTATCCCTGTAAGATCGGTCATCTGGCCTACAACGATAGTTACCCTCTCGTCTCCTCCTCCACCACCACAACCCAAGGACGAAAGCGGCACCAGGAGAGCCAGGATCAAAAGAAAGGCTACGGCCATTCTGTACTTGCACTTCACTGTCAGTCACCTCCTACGTTCATTCTTTGTTCACGCCTGGGATTTCAGTGATTGCCGGTTTCAACCATTGATAGAGGCGTGGTTAGGCTAGGTCGCCTTTTCCTGATTAATGATAATGGCCTCTGTAATGCTTCAGTCGTTTTCGGACAAAACGACCCTGCCAAAATGTTAGACCCCGACCTCGATTTTGGTCAACTCACTCAGTCTGTTCACCTCCTTGCGCTTGGCGGCCGCTGCCTTTAGTT
>VGOE01000105.1 GCA_016876035.1 Chloroflexota bacterium | reverse complement strand
CCAGGGTTCGGCATGAATTTGGGTGGTGACTTCTGATATTAGAAGCGTGTATACTAGCACACGGGTTTGATCTTGCAGGGAGGGCCAGGTGGCAGATTCGGGACACCTTGATTCATTAGGAGGGCTGGTGGCGAAAATGCCAGAATACGTAGGTGAGATTGTCTCCGCCGCATCATCCTCTCCCCCTGAACATTGGAAACATTCCGCGGTTCGTTGTAGAAGAAGACCAAAGCGCCGGAAGTGCCCCGGACATCTTTCGGTGCGCGAGGCGAGCGACGGCTCCATAGAATGGGTTTGCCCAATGTGTCAGGACCAGGGAGTCATTCATAACTGGAAAGGTAGCCCACATGATCTCAGCAAGTTCCGAGAGCAGAGAAACCAGCCAGCTCTTGAGATAACTCTGACCGACGAGGAATACGATGAATTGAAAAGGTGTTTGGTCATGGATCCGGAAGGCGATAGGATTATCTATGGTGCTATATATACAAGCGAGGGGATTGTTCTTAGGGCCTCGGGAGAAGACCTCGACAACTTTGCTGGCTACTTGGCGTTCGAGGTGAATCATGAAGAGAATCGGAAGCGGCAGCGAATTCTAGAGCGAGTGCTGGATCGAGTCGAGGCTGCGCTTGGTGAGTGGAGCCTAAGCTAACCGAGGCACGACCACAAAACTCGGGAATGTGCAAGCTTAGCATCAGCGACACCGGGCTTGCCGTTAATCAGATAGTGCCGCAGCCAGCTCAAACCCATGCTCCTTGAGCCATTTCCGATGATCGCGCCATTGAGGGCAGTGTTTCCCTACCAGTTCCCAGAACCTCTTTGTGTGATTCATCTCTTTCAAGTGGGCAAGTTCATGGACGATTACGTAGTCCATGACAGGCTCCGGCGCCATTATTAGCTTCCAGTTGAAGCTCAGGTTCCCCTTCTGGGAACAGCTACCCCAACGGGTCCTTTGCCCCCGTATCATGAGGCGGTTATAGGTAAGTCCAAGTCGAGCACTTAGCTTATCTGCCTTTCCTTTTATGAGTCTGGCAGCCTGCACCCGGTACCACTGCTCTAGCACCAATCCCGGTCTCCCCCTCCCATCTCTGAGGCTGACTACCAGCCTGTCCCATTCTAATCTTGCGCTGTCAGCATTGCCATGGTTGTGCCTTACTACCAACTCTAAGTCTCGGCCAAGGTAGGAAATGGTATCGCCACTCCTGAGTTGCTTTTCAGTTGTATGCGATTCGAGCTGCCCGTACTTGGCTAGCTTGCTCAGGATCCAGCCCTTCTTAGCCTTCAGCAGATGAGTGATCTGCCTGATGTTATGGGATTGGGGAATTACTACCGTAAGCCCGGTTTCTGATCTCACCTCAAGCCGAACGTGTTTTGCGGTGGCACTACGCTTGATGGTGTATGAAATGATTTGGCCGTCAAGTCTGGTTTTGCCTGGCCCGACAAAGGTCGAGGTACAACGGGCTGTTCGAACCATGCTTTATAGTTTAGCCGCTCAGCCCATTGGCCGTCCATAGGCAGAGGGAGAGAAAGAAAAGGCTGTCACCTTTCATGATACCACAGGCGCGAAATGATATCCTTTGCCGGGGTCGAGCGCTCTGCAAACGTAAGGTGGACGTCTTCCAGTTATTCCCCCAGTTGCCCTGCGGCATAGGACTAGGCCTGCAGAGGGCGCTCTTCCAGAAAGGAGGGCGCGCAAGTCCTGCTCGCGCCCCGGGTCAAATACTGGCCTTAGGTCGGCTACTTTGGCGGGAAACGGACAGCCCCGTCCAGCCGGATGGTATCTCCATTGAAGAACGAGTTCTCCACAATGTGTTGAACCAGCATGGCGAACTCCACCGGCCGCCCAAAACGCTTCGGGAACGGGATGTGTTGAGTGATCCCATCCTTCATCTCCTGCGGCATGAGTGCTGTGAGAGGAGTATCAAACGTCCCTGGGGCGATGGTGCAACAGCGGATGCCGGAACGAGCCAAGTCTCTGGCGACCGCCAGTGTCAGCCCCACCACTGCGGCCTTGGAGGCGGCGTAGGCCACCTGACCCATCTGTGGCTCAAAGGCGGCTACAGAGGCGGTATTAATGATGACCCCACGCTCTCCATCTTCGCCCGGCTCGTTGTTCTGCATGTGGAATGCTGCCCAACGAAGGCAGTCAAAGGTCCCGATTAGATTCAGATTGACGATCTGCTTGAAAGCATCAAGGTCATGCGGGCCATATTTGTCGGCGGTCTTCCCCACCCATCCGCTGCCGGCACAATTCACCAGAATATGAATGGCCCCGAACTTCTGGAGAGCCAGATCGATGCCGTCCTTCACCGTCTCTGTCTTGGTCACATCGACTTCAGCGAAGCCCGCCCTGGCTCCCAACGCCTTGCAGAGGGCTTCTCCGTTCTCGCGGTTGAAGTCCGCGATCATCACGTTTGCGCCGGCATCGTGCAGGCGCTTGATCGTGGCTTCCCCCAGGCCGCTCGCCCCTCCCGTGATATATGCAGTTTTTCCAGAAATGTTCATCTTGATCCTCCAGCCTCCTTTTTACAGAATATCCAGGGCAGAGGGCCCCAACCGGACGACGGCGTCTGAGAGCCATGCCTGGATGGAAACCTCCGAACCTTTGAACAATATGATACTGTATCGGTGTCGTCCCTGGCTAGGCAGAGATTTGTGGCCAGGCAGCGCCGGTACGTGCACACTGAGGAAAGTGCCCTCGTTCACTCGGCTCGGAGAGCAGCTTGTGTTGAAGCTTGGCGTTGCCTGGCATGGATGGCGATCGATCGACTTTTGCGACCACTCTTGCTATAACGCAAGAGATACCCTTTTGGGAGCATAACATCTAGTCGACGTAACAGATGCCACCGACGACAACAATCTAGCGGGATGTGACATTCCCCAGGGGCAAATCCGTTCTCAAAAGTTACGCTTATCGGACCTCAATACAGTGGTGCTTTGTAGGGTGGCACCGACCATCTCCAAGGCCAGAGGAGTTGCCGTGCGGGCTCTCAGCCTATCCCAGCAGCGCATCCAGCTCGGCGATGGCTTGGGAGATATCGCCTCGCACGTGAACCGTCTGCATGCCTAAAAGCTTGGCCGCGTTCACGTTGACCTCGGCATCATCCAGGAACACCGTGCATTCCGGCACCAACCCGCCCAGCCGCTGCAGCGTCAGCCGGAATATGGCTGGGTTCGGCTTCCGGATACCCTCCTGGCTGGAGTCCACCACCAGGTCGAACAGGTCATCGACCGGGACCGGCAGCATTGAACGCCAGCTGTCGGCAAACTCCCTGATGTTGTTGGTGATCATAGCCGTGGGGTAGCCTTCCGTCTTGAGGGCCTTAACCCGATCGACGACTTCGTGCCGCACTCCATGGGGCAACCGAGCGAACAACTGCAAAATGTCCACCTCCAGGTTGTAGAGCGCCCGAGCCCGGCTGAGGATATCGTCCCGCGCCTGCTGTAATGGTATCTCACCCCGCTCCAGGCGATGAAAGGGATGGTCGCCATCTTCGTCCGGAGGGCCCAACACGGCCTCCAGCAGTTGGCCGGGCGCAGTGCCCATCTCGGCCCCAATGGTTTCGAGGAAGGGATACACAGACTCGGTGAGAACCCCACCAAAGTCGAAGATCACGGCGTCGATTCTCATCGCAGTCAGCTCAGTGCAAGTCCAATCTTACCCAAAAGCAGTCACAATTTCAAAATGATCTGACATGCCAGGTAAACCGTCCGCCCATTCTTCAGACATTTGGCGGGGTCTGCATCTGGATTCTGGTACCGCGAAGCTATTTCGATACAACGAAAAGGTAATCGCAATTACCTCATGTTGCCCCGGAGATTGCTTTACAGATTCTGCTGACCGCTACTGCCACTTTGGGCCATTTTGTTGGGCAAGTGCGGACGTTGGCAGCGTAGCCAGGCAGTGGGAAACTAGCTCCAAGCCTGTGTTATACTTGTGTACGTGGACGAGTTAACAGAAGCCGAACTGGACCGGAGTATGGAGCAGATGAGGCGTGCCGTACACGAGGATGACTTGAAGGCACAGATAGCGAGATCTTTGCATACTAATGATGGAGGTGTGACCAATGATCAAGCATCCCAGGATTCCTGACAGGTGGGATTTGGAAGTTGATCTGGTATCGGTGGGGTCAAGCGGCGGCGGTTTGGTGGCTGCCATGCTGGGCCATGATCTGGGTATGAGCACGGTGGTACTAGAGAAGGCAGATAGCCTGGGCGGGGCTACTGCTCTTTCCGGCGGTATCATCTGGATACCGTTCAACAAGCACATGCTGAGACTGGGCATCAGCGATTCTCGGGAGGAAACGCTGGGATATGTGCGTCGGGTGAGCATGGGACACCACGATGAGGCGATCCTGGCTGCTTACCTGGACAACTGCAACCCGATGCTGGAATGGGTGGAGCAGAACACTCCTTTGAAGATGTCATGTGCCACCGATGCCAGCCGCACGGAGTACTGCGCAGACGTACCCGGCGGGAAACCGATGGGCCGCAAGATCTGGCCGAACCCTGATGTCATGCCGCAGATATTGGCCGAAGTGGAGAAGACCCAGCCCATGCTGGCCAAGGTGAGTAAGGACCCTGTGAAGGATCTTATTGGGCCACGTGACCCCTGGGTGCAGGGCAGAGGACTGATTGGCCCGCTGGTGATGGCCTGCGTTCGCCGAGGTATCAACATCCTCACCAACACCCGCGGTCGGGAGCTCATCGTCCGAAACGGCCGGGTCATCGGAGTGCGGGCGCAGCGCGACGGGCGGGACTTCTTCGTCAGAGGCAGGAAGGGCGTGCTCTTGGCCACGGGAGGATTCGAGTGGAACCCTGAGATGAACAAGCGGTTCATCTACGCACCGTCTCTGTATGCTTACACTGTACCCTCTAACGAGGGGGACGGCCATATCATGGGGATGGAGGTTGGCGGTGCCCTGGCGCTCATGGATCACAGCATCTTCATGCCAGGCCTCAACCTCCCCGGTGAGGTCATGGAAAACGGTAGGCCGCTCTATCGCCCCTTCGTCTCCGGCTATCCGGGCATGATTCTGGTTAACCGCCACGGTAAGCGCTGCTGCGACGAGTGTTTCTACCCTGACCAGGGGAGGGCACTCACGGCCTATGACCGCATCAACGGGGAATACCTCAACTGGCCAGTATTCTTTGTCTGCGACCAGGCATTCAGGGATATCTTTCCCATAATAGACCTCACAGGCACAGAAATGGCTGACTGGATCAAGAAGGGTGACACTGTACCAGCGCTGGCTGAGGCATTAGGTATCCCAGGGAATAACCTCGCGGAGACGGTGGAGCGCTTCAACAGATTCGCCCGCGAGGGACGTGACCCCGACTTCCACCGTGGGGAGAGCACGTATGACCGTCAATGGGGCGAGATAGTATTCGCCGGCCGGAAGCCAAGCCCGGTGCTGGGTCCTTTGGAGAAGCCTCCGTTCTATGGCATCAAACTGGGCTTGACCACGGCCGGTAACCTGGGAGGGCTGGTAACCAATGCCAATGCTCAGGTCATAGATGTCCGCGGAGAGGTTATTCCAGGGCTATATGGCACCAGCAACACACAGGCCATGCTGCTGATGGGCCATCACTACGAGAGCGGTGCGGCACAGGGCAAGAGCATGGTCTTCGGGTATATCGCCGCCCGGCACATGGCCCGAGACGGAAGAAAGAGGAAATAGAGACAGTTTGGGCACTGCCGGTCTGGAAGAGCCTTGAATGTGGTGTGCAACACAGGGAGAGAAACCGTAATCCGTGGATTCTAAAATTTAGCTTCAGCTTAGTATTACACCGTAATACTCAGTCCTTACCTCGAAAGAGATTTCAATTGTTCTTTGTCCAAAGAAATCCCATATCGTTCGAGTACGAGAGA
>VGOE01000104.1 GCA_016876035.1 Chloroflexota bacterium | reverse complement strand
AATAACCCCCCAGCAAGCTGGGAGGCATCCAGCGGAGATTTCTATGAACATCCGTCAGCATGTGCAAGGATAATCTGGCGCACCACACAATCCGTCATTTCGCTCAGCCAAGGTGGAGAGCAATAGCCTGGGGATCCGACTCTGTGCCATGAACCTCAGGTCCCTGAAGTTGTGCCGCATAGCCTAACGCTAGCGACCCTAATCTAATAGGTGGTATCATTACCGGGGGCTGGTCAAACAGATAAGATCGCCAGATAGGGCAACGTATCAAGAAAACGCTAGTTGGAGGAGAAGAATTGACGAGTTCATTATTTTCGCTAGAGGGTAAGACGGCCATTGTGACTGGAGCTAGCCGATGGACGGGGAAGGTCATCGCCCTGGAGATGGCCAAAGCCGGCGTTAACCTAGTGATCTGTGCTCGAACCCCCAAGCCCTTGGAGGCGACAGCAGCAGAGATCCGTAGCCTCGGCAGACGGTGCATCGCCGTACCTACGGATGTGGGAGACTCCAAACAGGTAGATAATCTGGTCAAGAAGGCCGTGGAGGAGTACGGACGGATCGACATTCTGGTCAGCAACGCCGGAACGGATATGAGCCGTGGCGTTCCCACACTGGAGCTCAAAGAGGAAGACTGGGACTCCGACGTGCGGTTGAATCTGAAGGGCCATTTCTTGTGCAGCAAGGCAGTGGCCCCGATTATGATCAAGCAGGGAGGAGGCAATATCGTTGCCATTGCGTCGACCGCAGGACTTCGTGTCAGCCCTGACAGTGCTGGCTATGGGGCTGCCAAGGCCGGGCTGATGCATCTGGTGATGAAACTGGCAGTGGAGTGGGCAGAGTACAAGATTCGTGTAAACGCTGTGGCTCCAGGATTCATTGCCATCCCCATTTTCCCCGGTTACCTGGATCGCATGCCCGACCTGAAGGCGATCTATGAGAGAATCCCTCTTCCAGGTGGAGTGAAGATGGAGCACATTGCCGCAGCCGTGATGTATCTTGCTTCTGACGCCGCCGGTTCCACCACAGGGGTCACGATCCCCCTGGATGGAGGCATGATCACCAAGCTCTGAGGAGCGAGGAGCGTTGCCTCGTCTATGTCTGTTTGATCCGGGGCGGTCAGCCAACACTTCATGAGACAAGGCTGAGGATTGGGTGCCAGTATCCAATCCCGCCGGGTGCTGGCAATGGACTCGGTGTGTTGCATTGATAGGCTGTCTTCGCGGTTAGATAAGGCGACAACAGGTTCAACCGGTAATAGAATTGGCTTGTCTTGTGCCATCTTTTGGCCTTAAGGAGGCGGCATGAATAAGAAGGCATCGTCGAAGGTTAAGCTAGGCAAACTCTCACACATAGGCGTTGTGGTGAGAGACATAGACAAAGCGATAGAGTACTACACCTCCGTCTTCGGGCTGGGACCTTTCACAACGGAGGTCTACGACCTCAGGTCGTTCATCTATAGAGGCCAGACGGCCAGTGCCCGAGTGAAGGCTGCCATCGCCTATTCAGGATCAGTCTTCATTGAGCTGGTGCAGGTACTCGAAGGGGAGACTGTGCACACGGAGTTCCTCAGGGAAAGAGGCGAGGGGCTCCAACATGTAGCGTTCCTGGTACGGAATCTTGATGAGACGCTCAAGGAACTAGCCAGGTGCGGCATCGAGCCCGTGATGCAACTGCCTAGCATGACGATCCCCGCTATCGCTACTCCTGGCAACCCTCAACCCGGTGCAGCCAGGAATACCAGAATGCAACTGACCGAGGTCTACCTGAACAGCGACAAGGTCGGCGGCGTCATGATCCAGCTTATGGAGTTCAAGCAGCTTCCGGCCGACTAGGCTACGGCACCCCCAATTGGCAACCGAAAATCCGTGTGCAAATTCCATGATCTTGACGGCAACATAGCAGAACCGGATGGCAGGGTCCCGACCGCCAGCATTCTCAGACCCTGATCGGCATCAGCCTCCAGTTCCAGCCACTACCCAGCCAGCCGTAGCGCTAGCAACCCTAACTCGATAGGTGCTATCATCACTTTGGACCGATTACAGGTCAATGTCAAACAACCTAAGAGAAGGAGAAGAATGAAGGTCTTAGCATTCAACGGAAGCCCAAGGAAAACATGGAACACGGCGACTCTCCTTAACAAAGCTCTTGAGGGCGCTGCTTCACAGGGGGCAGAGACGCATTTCATCCATCTTAACGACCTGAAATTCAAGGGATGCCAGAGCTGTTTCGCCTGCAAGACAAGAGGAGGCAAGAGCTACGGTAAGTGTGCCGTGAAAGATGGCCTGACCCTCATCCTGCAAAAGGTACGGGGCGCTGACGCCATAATTCTAGGGTCTCCCATCTATTTTGGAACAGTTACGGGAACAATGAGAATGTTTATGGAGCGATTGATGTTCCCGTATCTAACATACACGGATCCGCCACAGTCACTCTTCCCCAGAAGGATCAATACGGGATTCATCTATACAATGAATGCTACAGAGGAGCAGATGGAAGGATGGGGCTTAGGCCAACACCTGGCTGTTAATACGTGGTTGTTGCAGATGATGTTCGGGGCCTCAGAGACACTCTTCAGCTTTGATACCTGGCAGTTTGATGACTACTCAAAGGTGGTTGCAGATCGATTTGATGTTGGAGAAAAAGCAAAGCGAAGGCGAGAAGTATTTCCACTGGATTGCGATAAGGCCTTTGAAATGGGGGCTAGATTTGCCATGGAAGGCAAATAATGAGCTATAAGGGGGGCATTATGCAAGAGAGAGTTCAGAGGATAATTGAGGTCATGAAGCCGGCTTTTGGAAGCACTGATGTAGTACTGATTGGCGTGAAAAATGGAATTGTGCGAGTGCAGATATCCGCATCCGGTTGCCAAGGCGGGCCGCCGAAAGAGGCGACGTTAGCCTTACTGCAGGAGGAGCTGAAGGAGGAGATACCTGAGATAAAGGAGGTAGTAGCTGATTGACCTCGTATGCGCGCGTCCTGAACGGAGCATACCAAGCCAGCCATAAGGAATGTAAATAGACAGCAACATCGGGACACATTGAAGATATATGGTAACGGAGATTCGGAGGCTTGCTCCTGCTGGTACTTACCTTCGGTGCCTAAGTCATCTGCAGACACCTTTCAAGAATACACCCATTCGGTCTACACCACTACCTCGAGGGGACCGCTGCGGGGACACGATGGCGCAACCAGCATATTGTCTTGACGCTCCTGATGTTATGTCTGCTACACTGGAACTAGGCCTACGCCTGGCTTCAAGCGCCAGCTCCTCTCGTTGTCCCTAGCGGGTTACCGGAGGCCTTGTCTCCTATCGAATATGCCGGAGTACCACCTCAAACGGGTTTGATTTACTTACATGCCGTCCAGTCCACAGTAGCCAACAGCTATTTGTCCTGAGATCGGGCTATCGTGCGAGATGCCTCTGTTCCAGATCGTGAGCAATGTCTCCGAGCTTCAATTCACAAAGCTTGCTGCTGGTTGGAAGGCCTGTGTCAATGTCCCATCCCCTTATTTGATAATACTCTCTCATCATCTTTGAGAAGGCTTCTTTGCCAACCGTGGCACCTTTCTGGCTCACTGCCTCATTCCCTTGCCTTGGTACCAAGAGTTCCGGGTTAGTCATGTCTGTTTTAAGAGGAACGGTGTACCAGGGAGTCGGAAGTTGGTCGTCTTCGATTCCACGGTGACCTTCTCTGACCAGTACAGCTCTATTCAGGTTGAAGACCCTTTCCCCTATCTCATAAAGCGCCTGTTCAGTGACATCGCCTCCGGTTACGGCAGAGAGCAACTTGCTTTCCAGTGAAGGATCTCCAACATGGTTCTCTGTAGACTTGGAGTCGGTGATAGGCCAGAGAAAACTGCACAGAACAAGGCATTCCTGAGCATATTGCCGGTCCTGGATCATCTTGGCTGCTAGTGCCTTTCCTTCGCCGCTTGAGAAATCTGCAGCCGCCGTGCTACCCCAACACCGTTCGGCAATGTGACGGAACACCTCGTTAGAAACATAGCTTTGCTCGTCACCCCTGCGCCATTGAATCCACCTGAGTATGACACGCGTCATCTCGTGGGTATGGCCGAGCGGCGGCTTTGGCTCCACAGCAAGGAGAGGCCACAGGCTCACGTATAACCTACCATCAATCGCATTGGGTAATCCTGCTCTCGAGATGTAGGGAGCTAGCTTCTCTACCGCCGTCGATCCTACCTGAGCTGCGGCCTTCTCTACTCCTTGAGCCAGGATGTCTCCAAAGCCATCGCGCAGCGCGATCTTCCTCACCAGTGTTTCTATGAACTCGACTGTACCCAGCTTCGACAGCGGGAGCCCAGTGCTTTCATCAGTCAGAATGCCTGCCCTGCCACATCTCATGAGCCAGACGACTATTAGCGCCATAGCCATGGTATCCAGTCCATATTCATCACACAGCTTGTTTGCCCGGAATGGAACCTCATACCCCGACCCGTAGTGCAACTCGGCCAGCGGTTGGTAGAAGGTAGCAGACTGGCACATGAACTTGCCCTTCTTGCCATCCTCCCCCTCATAAGTCCTTCTAAGACAATCACCAATACAACCATGGCACGGCGCTTTTCTGGTTCGTGGCCCAGTTATCCGGAGGGCTATATTGCCTGCGGTAGCCGTTGGAGGCGTTGTTAACAACCGACGAAAGTATTGAGTCAGCTCCTGCAGTCTTTCCGGTTGGGCAGCTTGGGCCCTCTTTCTGACACCCTCCACCACAATAGCCTTTAGGTTCTTGGAGCCCATTACAGCACCCATACCTCCACCCCCGGCAGCATCATCGCTGGCTATTAGATTGGCCATGGTTGCCCCGTTTTCTCCAGCCGGCCCAATGGCTACCACACTGATGGAGCTACCCAGTTCACTTGTGAGTATCTCACGCGTCTCCATAGCACCCATACCCCAGAGCTTACGGGCATCCTCTAGTCCGCAAGCGTCCTCATGTATGAGAAGGTACACCGGCTTTTCGGACTTACCTTGAACAAATACAGCATCGTAGCCCACCGACCTCAACCTGACTCCCCAGTCCCCACCCAGGTTGCAGTAAGACAAATGCTGTGGAGAAGTGGCCGGAGACTTGCCGCAGACGAACCAGCGTGACCCTCCTATTACTGGTATGCCCGCTAGAGGTCCAACAGCGAGTATCAGAGCATTCCGCGGATCTAGAGCACCAGCATCAGGCGGTACCTCATCCCAGTACAACTTGGATGCGATACCTCTTCCGCCCAGAAATCTGCCAGCATAATCCGAGGTAGGAAGCTCTCTGATCCGCCTGGAGGACAAATCAACACCCAGAATTTTCCCAGCATATCCGTATGTCTTCATGGGACACTCCTTCTGCTTCACTCGTTTTGATCATGATTTCCAATGTCATCTCCTGATAAGGCTTGCCCAGCCACCATGACTGCATCGGCCCAGGAAATAACATTGCCATCTTCTGATGAAGCTACAAGGGGCTTCTGAAGCCATTCTACCACAGAGGAACATGACTGCGCCTACAGTCTGATATGAAAGACCTGGGATCATGACTTTTCCTTGTCTGTATTGTCTTGCTTTTGACAGAACGTCGCAAGCAAACGTTGTGAGGCACAGACGAAGCTACAATCGGCTTACGATGTGGATAGACAAAGGTCATTACTGCAGACTCGTCTTCAAAGAGTGAAAGATCTCTACGAATGGGGGCATAAGACGAAAGAAGAGTATTGGCCGACCATGCTGAGATTCAGAGAGAGATGCAACAGCTTCCACCGATAGAAGCTGACAAAAGGGAAATGCTTGAGAAACTGGCTTTGTTCTTGAAAGACATTACTGGAGCTTGGGAGCAGGCTAATCAAGAGCAGAGAAACCGATTGGCTAGCTGCCTCCTCGAAGCCGTCTGGATCAAAGACAAGAAGGTGTTAGCGGTTACTCCGAGGGCTGAATTCAGACCGTTCTTCGATCTGCAATATGAGGGGAA
>VGOE01000103.1 GCA_016876035.1 Chloroflexota bacterium | reverse complement strand
TACGGAATCTGTGAATATAGAGCCAACCCCCACCCCCCAACGCCTTGACATCAATCCCGTTAGGCGGTTTAATATAACCATCAGAGTGTAGTCTACCCCCAGCCTGGAAGCCTTCGGATAGAAAGCGAGGTGAAAGTCATTTCCAATTTGATACTGATCCCTGTTGGCTTGGCTTGTTTGGTATTGGGGGGCGTGATCGCGTACTTGTCCAGGCATATCGCGGCCAGCCGCCGGGTTCGCTCAGCAAAGGAGGAAGCGGAGAGACTCGTCGCTGAAGCAAGGGAAAAACAGAAGACCATCCTTCTCGAAGCTAAAGAAGAAGCCGTAAACATTAAGAGCGAGGCAGAGGCCGGCTATCGGGAACGCCGTGCCGAGTTGCAACGAATGGAGCGGCGCTTGAGCCAGAGGGAGGAGAATTTTGACCGCAGAGAGGAGGGGCTTCAGCGTCGGGAAAACCAAATCTCCAACAAGGAGAAAGAAGTGGAGAGGGCACGGCTTCGCGCAGAGGAACTGCGGCAGAAGCAGCAGCGTGAATTGGAGTTGGTGGCCAATATGTCCTCTGCTGAGGCCAAGGAGCTCCTGCTTCAGCGGGTAGAGGCCGAGATTGGCGAGGAAACCTCAAGGCGTGTGCGTGACATGGAAGCCAGGGTAAAAGAGGAAAGCAGCACCAAAGCGCGGGATATCCTGGCTCAGGCCATGCAGCGTTGCGCCACTGAAGTTGTGGCCGAGAGCACTGTCTCGTCTGTGCCTCTTCCTAGCGACGAGATGAAGGGGCGTCTTATTGGGCGCGAGGGACGTAACATCAGGGCCTTGGAGCACGCTACCGGGGTGGACCTCATCATTGATGATACCCCCGAGGCAGTGGCTCTGTCTTGCTTCGACCCGGTGCGCCGGGAGATTGCTCGTATTGCCCTGGAGAGACTCATCCTCGATGGTCGAATTCATCCCGGTCGCATCGAGGAGATGGTACAGAGAGCCAGGAACGAGGTGGACGCCATCATTCAGACTGAGGGAGAGCAAGCCGCGCTCAAGGTAGGAGTACCTGGTTTAGCCCCTGAGCTTATCAGGGTACTGGGGAGACTCAAGTACCGCTTTAGCTACGGACAGAACGTCCTGATGCACAGTATCGAGGTTGGTCTTCTTGCTGGGATGATGGCTGCCGAGATAGGGGCCAGGGTTGACATTGCCAAGAAAGCTGGGCTGCTTCACGACATCGGCAAGGCAGTGGACTTCGAAACGGAAGGTCCTCATGCCATAATTGGCGCTGATATCGCCAGGCAATGGGAGAAATCGGCAGTGGTAGTGGATGCCATCGGCGCACACCACGGCGAAATACAGATGAGCAGCGCAGAGGCTTTCCTCGTCTCTGCGGCTGACGCCATCAGCGGAGCGAGACCCGGAGCAAGACGTGAATCACTAGAACAATACCTCAAGCATCTGGAAGCCCTGGAAGCCATAGCCAGTGGTTTTCCAGGAGTAGAAAAGTCCTATGCCATACAGGCTGGTAGAGAGATTCGCATCATGGTTAAACCGGAAGAAATCGACGATCTCAGCGCAATGAGACTGGCCCGCGACATAGCCAAAAAAGTAGAAGAAAGTCTGAACTATCCAGGCCAGGTAAAGGTCACTGTTATCAGGGAGACAAGGGCGGTAGACTACGCCAAGTAGGAGGTCCGGGAGTCTATTGCGGTTATTAGCTATCGGCGATATCATCGGCAGGCCTGGCAGAAGGGCAGTGAAAAGCCTGGTGCCAGGCCTGCGCCATGATTTACAGCTGGACTTGGTCATTGCCAATGCTGAGAATGCTGCCGGCGGCAAGGGCTTGACCCCTGTCACTGCTGATGAGCTTTTCCAGTCTGGTATCGATGTTTTGACCTCCGGCAATCATATCTGGGCCCAGAAAGAGATCTTCCCCTATCTTGATGGTGATGCCCCTGTCCTCCGCCCGCTAAACTATCCCCCAGGCGTTCCCGGTCGAGGCTACCTGTGGTGGCAAAAAGTCCTGGTAGTCAATCTGGCCGGACGTACCTTCATGACCGATGCCGACTGTCCGTTCCGGACGATGGATCAGTTGCTGGAGGAACTGTCAGAAAAACCTGCAGCCATCATCATTGACTTCCACGCTGAGGCCACCTCTGAGAAGAATGCTCTGGGGCGTTACCTGGACGGACGGGTTAGCGCTGTTTTAGGAACTCATACCCACGTCGGAACTGCCGATGCCCGCATCTTGCCTCACGGCACGGCTTTCATTACTGACATCGGTATGGTGGGCCCTATTGACTCGGTCATCGGCGATGACGCCGACGAGGTTATCCAGCGTTTTCTTACCCAGCTACCTCACCGCCTGTCAGTAGGAAAAGGCCCTGTCCTTTTCAATTCCGTTTTGCTGGAGATAGACCAGACCAACGGAAAGGCAACAAGCATCACCCGAGTTGATAGGCAAGTCGAGTAGATGATAAAGACCGATCTTCATCTCCATAGTACCGCTTCGGACGGACGCTTCAGCCCTCAAGAACTCGTAAAGTCAGCGGCAAGCCTCGGATTAGCAGTTATCGCCATTACCGATCACGACTCCGTCAATGGAGTAGCCCCTGCCTTGATGGCCGCACAGGAATACCCCAGCCTTAGAGTTATCCCCGGCGTCGAAGTCAGCACTGACGTCCCACACGGGGAGGTCCACGTTCTGGGCTATTTCATCAACTACCGCGACCCTGAGCTGATGAGCGTTCTGGAAAGGCTTCGCAATTCGCGGGAGCTACGCGGCCAAAAGATGGTGACCAAACTAGCCAACTTGGGCGTCCCGGTGGACTGGCAGAGGGTTCGGGAGATAGCTGGAAAAGGTTCTGTGGGACGGCCCCACATTGCTCAAGCCCTTCTTGAGCGGGGCCATGTTCCTTCTCTTAAAGAAGCTTTTGCTAAGTATATCCGCCGAGACGGGCCAGCCTATGTAGAAAGAGAAAAGATGACCCCTGAGCAAATGGTGCAGTTGATTGCAAAGGCAGGTGGATTGCCAGTGCTTGCTCATCCCTCCGACATAGACCATCTGGAGGAACTTATCACCCGGCTTCAGAAGGCAGGGCTGGTGGGTATCGAGGCTTACTACAATGGCTATCCTGAGACAGTAGTGAAACACCTTGCCTCCTTGGCCAGGAAGTACGGCCTGGTGGCCTCTGGCGGGAGTGACTATCACGGGCTGGAAAACTTCGACGGGACCCCCATGGGCGGCGTAGTAGTCCCCTGGGAATGCATAGCCAAGCTGTTCACCCTTGCCGGACAGAAGGTACCAGCCTAGTTACCAATAAAGGATCGTGGGATGAAGTGCGCCGCTCACCCTGAAGTAGACACCAATCTGGCCTGTGGTAAGTGTGATATTCCTATTTGTCCCAAGTGCCTAGTGCAGACGCCCGTAGGCATGCGTTGCCGAAAATGTGCTCGCCTCAAGCGCCTGCCAACTTTTGAAATCACTCCACAGCAGTACCTCAAAGCCCTGGCGGTGGGATTGGGGTGTTCCCTTGGCCTCGGCATTGCCTGGGCAAGCCTCTGGAGCTTCGTTTCGTTTTTCAATTTTTTTATTGCCGCCGGTGTCGGCTACGCCACAGCTGAAGTACTCGGTCTCTCGGTTAATCGCAAGCGTGGCCGGAGCCTACAGGTTATTGCTGCCGTCTGTGTGATCGTCACCTTCATCATAGCTAATGTCGGACTCTCCGGAGGTGCGCTCACGCTTTTTGACGACTTCAGCCTGTACGACGTTGCGGCCCTAGCCCTAGGTATCATCGTAGCTGTCACGAGACTACAGTAGATAGCCTCCTCTGCACTCCTGGTGGTGAATGAGAAGTGGGACTGGTAGACCTTCTTTATCAGGTACTGTTATCCCCTAATGTCGCATTTCGGCTGGTGAGTCAAAACAAACCTCCGTGGTGGGCAGTAGGGGCAGTTCTCTTGCCTTCCATGGTCGTGGTCTTTGTCCTTCTTCCCTATCCCCCTCGACTGGCAGAGATAATATTCAGATTAGAAAGGGGAAGCCTAGACGCCACCCAATGGTGGCTCGTCTGGCTCAGTGTGTTACCAGCGACCCTAGTCATAAAGGCAGGTCTTGTTCATTTGATGGCGTTGCTTTCCAGGAGTAAGGGGAGTTACCTTGGCATGCTGTGCGGCCTTTGTTTTGCCTCTTTTCCTTTAGTCTTCTTCGCTCCCCTGGCACTCCTGCGAGCCCTTCTCGCCTCTCCCACCACCTTTCTTCTCTTTTACGCTGGCTCTGCTATCCTGTATCCCTGGATACTGATACTGGACACCATTGCCGTACGCCATAATTACCAGGTCTCGGTGAAAAAGGCTGGGGCCATCTGCTTCACAACTATCTTCTTGATGTTTATTCTGCCGATGCTCATCGTGGCTATCGCTATGGCTACCTGATATTCACAACCCTTGCTGTTCGTATTCCAAGCCCAATCGGATGTAAGCTCTCACCCCTTCCTCTACTAGGGCTACCTGTGACTGGGTTGCCTTGCCTTTTACCACCGCTGGCACACCAGCGACAAAGGAGCCATTGGGTATCTTCATCCCCTGGCTGACCACACAGTTGGCGGCCACAACACAACGGTCGCCAATTTCAGCGTCGTCCAGCAGAGTGGCATTGCTGCCGATCAACACACTATCGCCTATCCTGGAGCAGTGAATCACCGCTCCGTGCCCAACGTGAACGTTGTCGCCAATAACTACAGGACTGCCAGCATGCACAACGCAGTTGTCTTCAATCTGTGTGTTGTTCCCAATCTTCACCGTAGTGAAATCACCCCGAATAATCGCACCGGGCCAAACACTGCAGTTTTCCCCTATCTCTACATCACCAATAACGTGAGCCGCCTCGCTGACGAAGGCACTAGATGCAATCCTGGGTGCTTTGCCATCGAAGGCCCGTTTCATCTCTCAATCCTTAGCTATACAGACTGTTCAGATATCCCGCTATGTATCTCTTCACTTCGGCCGCCGGGTGGTAGATGCCGAAGTGGCCTTCACAGAGAATATCTGCCTTGAGATCAATGAGTTTCTGTAATGAAATCCTGGCCTGGACAGTATCCGATCCAGGGAGGAAATAAGGGCCGTGGACATCCTGACCAAAGAGAACCCTCTCCCCGATATCCACGTAAACCGCAATGCTTCCCGGCGTGTGACCTGGTATGTGAAGAACCTTGAGTTCATAACCACCATATCGCAGCACTTCTTCCGGTCCACTCAATTTCATGTCCACACAGCAGGGCTGGTAGTCCACGCCGTAAAACTCGGCTCCTATGCCTCTCCCTGTTTCAATAGCTCTAGCCTCAAGTTCGTGGGCAATAACCGAAACCCCAAACTCCTCTCGGAACTGGTAGAGTGTCCCAATATGGTCGATATGAGCATGAGTGGCAATTACGGCTGCAATGCTCTCGGCCTTGAATCCCAGGCTTTCTATGTTGCTTATTAACCTGTCAAAACTATATCCTGCTCCGGAGTCTATCACCACCAGATCGCCGTCCCCGGCAATGAGATAGACAGAACAGTCATAATGGTGAGACAGCTCAGACCCACCAATAGCGTAAACTCCCTGACACACCTCAAAAGGTTTCATCATGAGCCTGCTCACCTCCATTTTTCAGGAGCATCGGCTTATTATAGCCAGTTTGCCCGGAGAGAATCCACCTCAGTCAGCGGGGAGGAAATTAAGCCGCGAGACCGTAATCTGCGAATTGATAAGAGAACATGCAGCTTTGTAAATTAACTTTCTCATCCTCCTCTCAGGTGGTTGAAAAGGGTAATGCTCTGTGTTGTGCTTCAATGGAAGTCGGACAATCAGCTTTGAGGAAAAATGTTAGGCCCTCCTGGGGAAGTATAATGATCGATAGGAGGGAGTAATACTGTGGAGAGAAGTCAAGGTAGGCACATGAGTGCTGAAGAGAAGCTGAGGGTAGTGGAGGAGGGGAGGGGGTCGGGGGCCACGATAAGCGAGGTATGCCGACGCCATCAGATTGCCTACACCCAGT
>VGOE01000102.1 GCA_016876035.1 Chloroflexota bacterium | reverse complement strand
CACAACCTTGCTCTGAATTCTCCCCTTGACACCAAAGCCAAGCAAGGGTATAATGAAAGTAAGCTGAATGAGTACTGTGCCTATTCCGGAAGATACTGAAGCATTCCTGAACACCTGATATGCCAAAAACACAGGGGACAGACAAAAGATGCTAGTCAGAGAATCTCAAGTCGAGGATGTGTTAGCTACCTATCCTTGGATAACGCAACGGATTTTGGGCAAGGAGGGTGAACTAAGCTTGCTAGCCCGTCAAATGCCCCTAGAGTCCGGAAAGCTGGATCTGTTGTTTGCCTGGGAGAATAAGTTGCTTCTCCTGGAACTAAAGGTGGAGAATTCCAAAGAACAGTTTGTGCAACAAATAGCTAAATATCGAGGCGACTTAGTTTGACAATGGCAGATTATGGTGGTGCGTTTGATGTTGCTCTCTGACGTTTCAGTCGGCTCTTGCGTGAGCGAGTGCGGTTGACGAAATGCTCGACGATCAGCGATACCGCCTCCTCGGGTGTAGGCTGTGGCAAAGGCATAGCGGCTCGCAGCAAGACCCGGAGGTTGGCCATCGAGAGGGCCGGCAGCACTTCCAGTTCAAACTGTTGGGCCAGGGTGGGGTCACGGGCACACCGCTCTGCCCATTCCCAGCGGGTTTGAGCCAAGAACCAGACCGCCAGGATGACCAAGGCCAGATGATGTTCCCAACCCCGATACTTTCGAGCTTGCAACTCATCCCAGCCCACTTCCGATTTGGCGTCCTGAATAGCGCGCTCGACAAAGTAGCGTTGGCACTTGAGCCACGCCAGGTATTCCAGGGAGGTATCGGCCGGCACGTTGCTCAGGGCATACGTGGTGCGCTTCTTCCCCTCCTGTCGCATCACCAGCCATTCCTGGACCGGCTCCGGCTTCCCCTCGCGCAGCGTCCAGACGCGCCGCGCAGCGAAGGGGTCGTTCAACTCCCCCCGTTCGATGGCCCGCACCCGCACCCGTTGCCAGTGGGTATCGGCGTGCCGGGCCACCTGATGGGCCTGGAGCGGCTTGACATCGTTCAGCACGCACAGACGAGTAGGCTTCCGTCCGCGCTGTCCGGGCACGGGCTCTGGCACCCCCAGTACCGGCTTCTCCAGGTAGACCTGGGTGGTGTAGGGGACATCGGCGATGTAGGGGATCTCCGCCTCCTCCAGTTCATCCCGCAACCAGGTACTCTGCCCGTACACATCGTCGCAGGCCACGGCTGCAAAGGGCAGGCCCCGGGCCTGGACGTGCTGGATCATCTTCCAACCCAGTTGGATCTTGGTCTGAAACCGGCGCTCGGGCGGGATACCGACCCGCTGCCGCGCCTCGGCCCTCTCGGGGGTGAACCAGTGCTCTTGCAGATACAATTCCCCGTCCACCCAAGTCCACATCGGCCGAGTGGCATGGATCGTGTTGGCATAGCCCAGGAAGGTGCCGACTTGACTCATCTCTACCTTGCCCAAGCGACCGTTGTATTGACGCCCGGCTCCCGCCTTCTGGTCTCCAGACTGGTTGGCACTCTCATCCAGGATCAACATGCTGCCCCGCTCCAGGCCCGGCGTGGCTTTGATCTCCTGTATCACCTGATCCAGGCTGGTCCGCGCCGGCCACGGCGAGTTCGACATGAAGTGTTGGACATTTTCCGCCGCCACCCCCGTGGCACGCCCGATGTTGGTATAGTTGCGCTTGGTCTCCAGGCGCAACAGACCGCTCAGATAGTGATAGGCATAGCCGCTGGTGTTGCGGGTGCGGGTCTTGAAGCAGTCCGCATAGCGCTGCCCAAAGCCATACAAACGCTCCGACAACTCCTGGCTGAGTTCGGGCGACAACCCCCAGCGTTGGGGGGCGAACACCGTATCGTACGAAGAGCCCTGCGAACCAGCGGACGTCTGCTTCGGCTCTGTGTCCTCCTCGTTCTTCCCCGTCGGCACGGCTCGAGGACGAGAGGGCCGCTTCTTACCTCGCTGACCTCGGCGACGACGACCTCGACGACGGGGGTGGGACCGCGGAGAGGGACAGGGCCACTGTTGGTTGGCCTGATAGATCACCAGATCGGCCAGAGGCTCTACCGACAGCCATCCCTCCCAGCAGGGCGTCCCGGGTGTTGGCAACGGGCCGGCGATACTGACAGCCCATTGGCCTATCCACACGATCAGGAGTATAATGATCCACAGGCGGTTGCGCATAGCAGGCCTCCTTTCTCAGAAATGCTGCCTGCTAGCGTAACCGCTTTCGTCTAGACTGTCAAGGTTCTCTTGTTAACGAGCAAGGAATCAGCTGAGAGAAATGTGCCATTGTCAAATTAGTAGCACTTCAAAACAAAGGACTGTTGCTTGACGGTGAGATAGAAGCTTTCTTGCTTTGTCCCAGGTTTCTGGGAGTGCATTCTCGGCTATGCCTTCAGCACAGGATCATTGCTATTGAGTATTCACCGGCAGAGGTATTGGAAGATTTCTTCTTTCAACTCAGAAGTGCTTCTCCATTTACCACCATAAAGCCAATGGACAGTGCTTCGGAAAGCAGAGAAGTAATCACTCATGGTTCGCTCATATTCAAGGCGGTTTCGAAGAATCGGCCCAGAGCCTCGTATAGATAGTCAACGGGAAGTCCGATAACTCTAAGATGCGCTGCTGTAGTACGGTGAGTGGTGTAAGATGACGACGTGTCTGGCCCGCTTCCTGAATGATGGTCAGGGTAATCTCTTGAAAAGCCTTCAAGAGCAGTTCTGTGGTAGGCCGAGCCGTGGCCCGCTTGGGGTTTCCGGCGTACAGTCCCGCCAACCGGCCTCCCTCCGCGGCCAGACCGCGACGGACAACGAACTCCACCAATGTCAGCACCCGCAGCCCAATGCTCAGCAGACGGATGAGCCCGGTGGCATGATCATCCCGCTGCAAGTACATGGGCGTCAGCGACAACGGCTTGCCCTTCAAACGGCCAAAGCCGCGTTCGATGATGTATTCACTGCGATAGGCCAACACTGCCTGCATGAGAGTCAGTCGCCCGTCGGGAGCATTGGTAGCATATACCCGCCAGCCCAGCCGACGCACGGCCTCCTCCAGGGCTGCCGAATCCACATCTACGGTCACCCGCACCTCTCGCTCCACGCGCACGGTGGCCGACCGATCCCGGTAACGCCGTATCGGGCGTTCCTGGACGATGTCCTGGTAGCCCAATCGCAGCAAGCCCTGAACCCGATGCTTAGCGACAATCGCTTCGGCCACCTGGCGCAGGTCCTCCACGTCTACGAAACGCTTCTTACCTCGCCCTCGTTCGTTCAGCGCGGTGAGAGCGGTCTGAGCCTTCGCCAGACGGGTACGCAGGGCCTCTTCGGCGGTCTGGGCTTGCTTCAGCGAGCGCACCACCAACCGTCGTTCCGTCCAGGTGATCGTCTCCCCGTCCACCTCTGCCGTCAGGGTCTCCAGCCGTTCGAACCCTTCGGCGATGCGTTCTTTCTCACCACCTTCCTTCTGGCGGTAGACATCCGTCAGTGCCTGCTTGCCCTCCCAGACGGGAGCCAGATGGCCCTCCAGCTCCTCGGACGGCAGTTGGGTCTGCGGCAGCGGACACAGGTAGAAGTCATCGCCGGCCTGGACAAAGGTCCGCGTGGCCAGCGCCGCCATCTTGCAATCCCCGATGTACAGCAACCCTCGACGCCGCAGACTTTCCCGCACCTGGCTAATGGTGGGGATGTACAAAGGGTCATCAGCCCGCTCTCCGGACACTACGGCAGTGACCAGAGGCATCCCCAGCGGGTCCAAGGTGGCCAACTTGACCTTCACCTGGGGCAAATCAGGCCGTCGGTCCTTGCTATGCCCCAACTGGAACAAGCCTCCCGACGTCACCGCCCAGTAGCCACTGGCCGTGGTGCTGTCCAAGCGCACTGCTTCTGGGCTCAGGTCGTACACCCGCAGCAAGCGCTGATTCAGTGCCCCCTCGAAGACCTCCCATTGGCTGTCGTCACTCAAAGCACGCAGCACAGTCTCCAGCCGGTCATCGCTGAAGTCGAGGTCCCGCACCACCTGCCCGATGCACTGGCCCAGCGTCTCCAGCCGCTTCTCTGCCCAAGGTTGGGCATGGTTCAACCGATGGTCAGCTTCGGAGAGAATATGAGTCAACCATCCTGTAGCTACCCACCCCAGGCTGAGGCCCTGCCAGTGACCATGAGTGGAGAAGTGTTCATCCAGCAGGGAGGGCACCCCCATGCGTTCCTGTTGGGCCAGCAACAAGGGAATATCATCCACTCGTTCACTAATCACAGTAAGCATCTCGGTCATGCCGAGAGCTTACCACAATTCTCGAAACCTGTCGAAATTTGAGCGAACCATGAGTTATTAATCGAGTATTATATGCTTTGCAGAAGACGAATGATAAAAGCCAAATCGCATCAAAAACGGGCCTGTCCCTTACAAGTGTTAGCAACCATCTCAGATTTGCAGAACAAATGTGTCTGGTTGAGAGGCAAGGGAGAGCCTTTGCGCTCTCCGACTTGGGGAAACAGTACGTATTTAGCCAAAATCCCGCTCTGCCTGGCAATGTGATCTCCGAGGAACAATCTCGACTGATCCGAGATTTCATTGTAAAAGACCCGTTCAGAACACCAACAATATTCGGCATCTATCAAATGGTTGAGACAGTATTTGCTCTCTCGCGAAATACATATCCGGTGCCGCTAAATATGGTCGTTCCTCACTTCCGAGATGCGTGTGGAAAGGGATTTGAGTGGAATACCGAAATGTCAGCCTACCATGGCACCAGGATGTACTCAAACTACGCGATTGAATTGGGACTAATGGCTAAGCTTGGTCAGAAGCTACTAATCACTCCAAACGGCCTTCGGTTTATCTTGCTGTTGCAGTTGCATAAGGGCATGAAGATGATAGACGCTCTACGAATAGGGTAGGTTGTAGACAATGACCAGGAATTACACAGTTGAGTTGCTGCCATTATGCGAAGAGACTGTCCGACTCTTTCGAGAGTTCACCGATTCTGGATCATGGCCAGAATTGGACTTCACTGCCGACGCCATTATCGGGCTGCAATTATCGCACGCACAACCGCATATGTTACAAGAGGCCATGTACTATGGAATTCTCTATGGCGATATGCTGGTTGCTCGTATGAGGCTGCTGATAGAGCACGGGAAACGAACTGTATGCTTACAAGCACTTGAAGTCCTCCCTGAGTTTCAGGGCGAGGGAAGAGGATCCGCTCTCGTAGAAAAGGTGAAAGAAGTAGCGACTCAACTGGGCTACGAGATTTGCGTACTTGCGGCTATTGGAGAAAGAACCATAGAGTTTTATCGAAAGCATGGCTTTGGGATTTGTGGCAACAATCCAGAGGGGGAATCTGTTCCCATGAGATGGAACCCCCGCTCCCTCGAGAGCCGTCACAGGTCTAACACACATTGCACCACGTGCTGTCCGTTCTCGTCCACGAAATGCCTCAATCCGCCGTAGGTGGCGGCTTTGACTTCGACCTTCGGCTGGTGCCGCTCGATGTCCATAGGCTCGCCGCGGGCCACGCCTTGCAGCCGGTAGCCGTCCTCGTCTTGTTCCAGGCAGGTGATCTCGAAATCGCCGAAGAACATCCCTTCGATGTCGCGTCGCGCCAGCAACTCGTTGAGCAGTTCGACGAACAACGCCGCCGGATCGCCGGCCGCACACTCGATAGGGACCTCCTGCTGGGGCACGACCCGCTCCAGATCTACCATCAGGTGAAACAAGCCGAGGGCGCCGTGTGTCAGCGCCTCGGCCAGCGTCCGCCCACGGCCCCGCAGCCCTACATCAGCCGTGTGGTCAAGATACTCATAAGGCATGGTCTTCTACCACCAAACCCCAAACACCGAACACCGAACTCCAAACCTGCTTACCTCCGCCAGAAGCGCCAGCTCCAGCCGCTCTCGTCCTTCTCCGGCCAACCATGCTCGCCGAGGAGCGGCACGAAGGCCACGGGAGCCATGTTGCGGGTGGTCGTGCGCTGGCCCTTCTTGCGCACGCAGATCAGATTCTGGAAACCTGCCGGACCCACTGGAGCCACCAACCGCCCGCCGTCGGCCAGTTGATCCAGTAGGGGTTGAGGCACCTCCGGCGCGGCGGCGGTGACGATGATGGCCTCGAAGGGCGCATGCTCCG
>VGOE01000101.1 GCA_016876035.1 Chloroflexota bacterium | reverse complement strand
ACGTTACTACTACTTTCGCCATAAGGGTATGGTATTACAAAGTATTACCCTTTTCAACCACCCGGAAGGTTGGTATAAAAGTGAATCTGCATAGCTTCAGGTTCCCTTATCAATCCACGGATTTGGGTTCTGCCATCGCCCCTTGACCGCTCCGGTCACCCCACTCAGGTTAATCCCACCACGTCAGCTATTCAGCTATACCACAACCGGGCCTTAGGCCAGATTTCTAGTGGAGGTGCAGAATACCTCCACCTCACCTTCAGTAATCCCGCTACGAACCAATTCTTGTGTTCAGTGTTTTCAATATCTGCTCAGCTTCACGGACAGACCGCTCAATCAGTTCGGACACAGTTGGTATGTCATGTATTCTGCCGGCACCCTGTCCCATTAGCAGCAGCCCGTTATCCACATCACCCTCAACCGTGGCCTTGACCACCAGTCTGGAGCCTGTGGCAATGCGAATCGATGAGGCGAAGCCCCTCTGTTGATCACCAATACCGATCTGCATCTTCCTTATGGCGTTGGCGGTGCGATAAAGCTGAGTCCATGAGAGCTGCATCTCTCGTTTCATGAACAGGGCGGCGGACACGGCATCTATCAGCGGCAGGCGTTTTTTCATCATTTTTTCGGCTGCCTTGTTCCTCAATACCCGGCAGGGTATGCCGTCAAAGGCGGTGTCAATCACCGTATCTTCCTCAGTAGCCTTGAGCCAGGCCTGTTTGATACCATCGGGGACCTCAGCTTCCTGGGTGGCCGCTAACCTGGTGCCCATGGCCATGCCTTCGGCCCCTAATGCTAAGGCTGCTGCCAAACTTTTACCATCGATGTAGCCACCCGCCCCTATACAAGGGATCTTGACTGCGCTGGTGATGGTCGGGATCAATACCAGGGCACCAACGTTGCCCGAATGTCCTGCTGCCTCGTAGCCCGTGATATTCAGCATATCAACCCCAAGTTGCTCCGCACGGAGCGAGTGCCTTAGAAAAGCGACTGTTCCGATAACCCTGCCACCATAGGCATGGACTGCCTCGACGAGAGCGCCAATCTCAGGAGGTCTTCCCAAGGCATAGTTCACTACTGGTACCTTTTCCTCAATAGCCACGGGTATCAGGAAATCCGTGCCTACCCCCATGGTGAAGTTTACACCAAAGGGTTTGCCGGTAAGGCTCCTGATCTCTTTGATGGCGTTTCTCAGCCTCTCTGGGTCATATTGCTGAGTAGCCAAAACACCAAGGCCACCAGCATTAGAAACGGCTGCCACCAGCTTGGGCGTGGTCAGCCAGTTCATGCCTGACAGCATGATAGGGTGTTTTATCCCGAGTAGCTCAGTCATCCTTGTTCTCATTCATAATCTCCTTCTCTAAGGCGCCGCTTACGGTCTTGCTTAAACAGCTTGCCATTAATGTTACCCTTTCCTTCTTCCACTGTAAAATGGCTGCTTCAGTGGCTGTTTACTGATGTCATTCTTCCCCTTCCCTTTGGAAAGGAGAAGAATCTCGTGGCGCTCACTCAGGCCTTTTCAGTTCAAGCCAGGCGCGGTAGAGTTCCTTCTTTGATAGACCTGTGGTCAGCGACAATTGAGATATGGCCTCCCTGGCTCTGAAGCCCTGCTGGTGCAACCGCCGAAGTTCCTCTCTCCAATCCGAGGCTGATCCCGATTCTTTCGCCCCTTTGTGCCCTTGAATCACCAGGGTGAATTCCCCCCTGGGCTGCTGGAAGTGCTCCACGGCCTCCCTTATTGTTCCCCGGAAGACCTCTTCATGAATCTTGGTCATCTCTCGGCCAATGACCATCTTTCTATTACCCAGGGTTTCAGCCAGCTCGTTCAGTGTGCTTAATAGGCGATGTGGGGCTTCAAAAGCCACCAGAGTCCGCCGTTCAGTGGCTATGGAGTTCAACAAGCGAGACCTCTCCCCTTTCCTTCGCGGCAAAAAGCCGAGATAGACAAACTGCTCCGTGGGTAGCGCTGACACCGCCAAGGCGGTGACCACTGCCGAAGCACCAGGTATGGGCACTACTGGGATGCCCCGCTCGGCCGCAGCCACGATAAGTTCGTATCCTGGATCGCTTATGCCAGGCATCCCCGCCTCTGACACCAGGGCCAGATCCTTTTCTTTCAACCAGTCCAGAAGATAGGTCAGCTTCGCCTGCCCACTATGCTCATGATAACTCGTCAGGCGAGTCTTGATTCCGTAGGCAGCCAGCAAGCGCTTCGTCTTGCGGGTATCCTCGGCGGCGATAAGCTCCACCTCTTTCAGAACGCGCAGGGCGCGAAGGGTAACATCCTCCAGATTACCGATGGGGGTGGCCACCACATAAAGAACAGGCATGAAACCTCACCTGCCGGGTCAGGTCAAGTATAGTGATGACCTGGAGCGAAATCAATGTAGGATACAGGAACTTGGGGCGGTGGCGTGTCAAAGAAGCCATAGCAGTTATGGTATAATTGGCTTGGGTGTACCATGGCAACAGAAAAGACAGTGGCTACCAACCGAAAGGCCTACTATAACTTCATCATCGATCGGAAGATGGAAGCGGGCATCGTGCTTTGCGGTACCGAGATCAAATCGATCCGGGCGGGCAAGGTCAGCCTGGCCGGGGCTTTTGCCAGATCTGAAAAGGGGGAGTTGTGGTTGTCAAATACCCATATTGCCCCTTATGAGTGCGGCAACCGCTACAATCACGAGCCGACACGCCTGCGGAAGCTGCTGATGCATCGTGATGAAATAAATGAATTGACTGGCAAGGTGGCAGAGAAGGGATATGCACTGGTGCCCCTCAGGGTGTATCTGAAGGACGGTCTGGCTAAGGTAGAACTGGGACTGGCCAAAGGCAAGAAGATTCATGACAAGCGTGAGTCTATTGCTCGCCGCCAGGCGGAGCGGGAGATAGATCGCACCTTAAAAATGCGCCGCGTCAAGCGATAAAGGGGACGAGTGGGTTCGACAGGGGACGGCGTTACAAGGTTGCAGGCTGAGGTGCCACTACCCTCACAAAACCAGTGGCGCAAAATAAACGGCGAAGAGCCAGTACTACTAGCAGCCTAACACAAGCTGCTCGTCCATCCTGACCTCTCCTCGATGGGTTGGGAATGGGCGCCGCAAAGTCGAGGTGCGTCTGCTCTGACGTCGATAGGGACAGGCTAAGAAACATCGGCTGGCTCGGCCAAACTCGGTTGACAGAGGTTGGCGGAGTGAGAACAAAGAGTCAACTAAGCCTGTAGTACATCTTGGACAAAATCCTCTGGACGGGGAGTTCAACTCTCCCCCGTCTCCACCAGAAACACGACGGGGCCTCCGGAACCTCATCCGGAGGCCCCGTTTAGTAGGATGATACCTGAGCCCTCTTTAGCAGTCGCCACCTGGAAGACCAGCCTGAAGGGTGGCTTGGGCTTGATCGCCACGATGCGCTCCTATTGTTTGGCATCCACGTAGACCGCGTCCAGCATGGTCAAGAGCGGCTTACGGCGCTCTCGGAGGCTGGCCACAGCCCACAGTTTCGCCAGGTCACAGCGTAACCTGCTCTTAGAATCGCTCCAGCCCAAGGGCAAGTCAAAAACGAGCGAACGAGGCCCCCTTTGCCGGAGTCTTGTACCACAAGACGTGAATAGCTGATTTCGGGTCTATTCATGGCAATTGACAGCCAACACAACAGAGGCATATCACATGCGCAGAGGGCACTGGAGTCGGGCCATCTCTTCTCTTCCCTTGATATAGCAAATCCCGGCTCGGACCATCAACGTGGCCTATCGACTTACGTCATTCTGTAGTATAATAATTATATGTGCTGGAATCTGGAAGGACGATCCAGTGTGTTGGAGTCGAATACTGAGGTCTATTGGAATTAGGGAAGTGAGGTGCCATGAAGAAAGCTCTCTTCGTCATTGCGGCGTTGGCCATAATATCAGGTCTGACCAATCTGCACGCGCCGTCACCATGCGGGGCTTGGCCTCCACCCCCCCGGCATCGTATTACAGCCCAACCACGGTGGATGGGCTGTACGGCGAATGGAATCTGAGCAACGACTTCTTCGCCAATATGTATCTGGCCGGCAACCCGACGAAGCCACTCACGGCGAAGGCATATCTCAGATACGACTGCGTACCCAACACGCTGTATGTTCTGGTTCTGACAGAACCGGGAGCACCTGCTCTAGTTGCTGGTTGGGAGAGCTCGGCATGGGCTGCCATAGGATCCGTTAGCAATAAGGTCTACACTGGCCTGTCCGGGGACGATGGCATACCTCCAGATTTTCACTGGGTAGATCTTTCTGCTGACGGGCTAACGGCCAGCGGCTATGAAGCCTCATTCCAGTTGGATAGTGGGACTTGGAGTATCATCATCCGTATTGAGGTTTTCGACTCCGGTGGCCCACAGGCGTCGGCTACCGCCGGATTCCCCAGAGAGGGGCTACCCTTCACCATTGTATGCGAGGGAGCACACCCGCTGGCAATTCACGTGAACAAGTATGTCTCCCTCGATAATCAAGCGACTTGGATTGAGTCTACTATTCCGCCTGGCCCCACTGTTGTCGAGGGCACTCCGCTATATTTCAAATTCGTGATCACCAACAGTGTGAACCTGACACTGTCTAATATCGGGTTGACAGACACCGTGTATGACCTTACCAGTATCAGTCCACCCCTACCTTCATCTCTTGCTCCAGATGCTTCCTATACTGGCATCATTGGGCCGATAATAGCCAGTGTTCCAGGGCAACACACTAACCAGGCCACTACTAGTGGCAGTTACAGCGGGACAACGGTCACTGAGAGCCAGGACTTATACTATACCGTTATACCGGCTGAAGCTGATCCGTCTGTCACTGTTCAGAAGTATGTGTCGATAGATGATCTAACATACTTGGATGCGAACGTGGCACCGGGCCCAGAGGTTGGACTGGGTGCACCTGTGTGGTTCAAGTTCATAGTTACCAACAACGGAGAGGTGACTCTGGGCAATATCCAGTTGACAGATGACATGTATGATCTCAGTGGAATCAGTCCCCCTCCACCTTCACCCTTTACCCTTGACCCAGGTGCTTCGTATACCGGGGTCATCGGGCCCATCTATAAAGGAGTGGGACAGTATACCAACACGGCTACCGCTACGGGAGAATATAACGGTACGATGTATTCTGATACCGATGACGCCAACTTCCGCGTGCTAAGCACTGCGTATGAGGAGCCGCACCTGAAGCTGGTCAAGTCTAGCTGGCTCGACATGACTGTGGTAGCACCGGACGACCGCGCTGACGTCGGTGACAGGATAAATTACAGCTTGGTGGCCATCAATGATGGTAATGTCTCCCTGACCGGGGTGACTGTGGTTGACTCCAAGGTGAGTCCGCTTAACGCCCAGTGGCCAGGTACTCCAGGAACGCTGCTTTTGGGCGAGGCCGCCACCTTCACCGGCAGCTACACGCTGACCCAGGAAGACATTGACACTGGCTATGTGGATAACACCGCCACTGCAACGAGCGACCAAACGTCGCCGGTTCTGGCATCCAACACGCAGCACGTTTGGACAGGGCAGACTGTTTTGTCTGTTGCTTCATCTACTGGTACCTACCGTGGCAACGTAATCCTGTCGGCCACGCTGACCTCGGGAGGAATGGGGGTAATTGGGAAGACAATAAGCTTCACTTTAGGTGGTAGTGTCGTAGGCAGCGCGATTACTAACGTCAGTGGCGTGGCCACCATGACCGGTGTCAGGGTAGCTGGCATCAATGCGGGGACGTATACGGGATACATAGGAGCCAGCTTTGCCGGTGATACTGATTACACCGCCAGCAGCGGGACAGCAGACCTGACGGTGAACCAGGCCGCCACCTCATTGTCTCTACGTTCATCCCGTGATGCCTCGACCTTCGGACAGTTGGTGACTCTTCATGTTACTGTAAGATCTACTGTGATACCCAGTGTTGTGCTTCAATGGAAGTCGGACAATCAGCTTTGAGGAAAAATGTTAGGCCCTCCTGGGGAAGTATAATGATCGATAGGAGGGAGTAATACTGTGGAGAGAAGTCAAGGTAGGCACATGAGTGCTGAAGAGAAGCTGAGGGTAGTGGAGGAGGGGAGGGGGTCGGGGGCCACGATAAGCGAGGTATGCCGACGCCATCAGATTGCCTACACCCAGT
>VGOE01000100.1 GCA_016876035.1 Chloroflexota bacterium | reverse complement strand
CCTCTAACTTGAGTTGGGTCAGGTCTTTGACCTGTACCATGGGGCGTCCTCCTTTCTAAGATATCTTTCTCTTATCTCTAGAAGGATACGCCCCCCTCTTTTTACACACAATATGTTACGCTACCCCCTGCCTTCGCCATCAGCGAAAGAGGGATGGTGCAGGCACAATAATCTCCACCGTTTGGTGTAACAGACCGTTGAATCGGGTATATTATAGACGTCAAGCAACACCTCAAAGGAGGAAACTCAAATGAAAGAGCTTCAGGATTATAGTGGGGATTTTAGACCAAACCTGAGGATGACGGACTTCTCCAAGGAGGCGCTGGTGCGGCTATGGCATGTAGGAGGCAGGCTCTATACGGGCTTGGATGGTCTTTGGTATTCCTTGATCAGAGAGAGATTTGGGGAGGACATGGCTCGTGAGCTGGATGCAGAACTATGGAGAAGAGCAGCGCCGCACGAGGTTCGCCGGAATAGAGAGGCGATGAACATCTGGGGCAACGATGTCGAAGCTGTCCTCAAGTTCTGCCAGATCGATCCCGGTATCGGCGGTGTATTCCCCGAGTTCAGCGTTGAACTGAAGAACAAGAATCATGGCATACTCACCATCAAGCGCTGTCTTGGGTTGGACTACTACGAGAAGCACGGGGAAACAGAGCTACAGAGGCATGCTTGTGAAGTGGTGGACGGTGAAGGTTTCCAACGGGCTGCCCACTTCTTCAACCCAAAGATTAGGGCACGCCCTCTGAAGCTGCCGCCCCGGAAGAGCAAGGATGAAATCGCTTGCCAGTGGGAGTTCAAGCTCGAGGAATAGGGCGTTTGGCGAGGTCGGTGCCTTATTCAGCCAGCCTCTGCGGCTTGGTATCAGACATGGCGATCAAACAAGCTGACCTGCGATAGCAAACGGCTGTCATTCAAGTAGCCTGCGGGAATGAAGCATGATAGTTGCTCTGGGCAGTAGGAGCCCGCGAATAGCTGAATCCGCTTTCATCAGCGAGTATGCTTCTGTAATAGGAGACGTACAGATCGGCGAGTACTCCGCTGCATTCCCGGGAGCAGTTATCAGAGGCGATCTGGGAGGCATCAAGATTGGCAACTACGTTTTGATAGAGGACAACGCTGTGGTGCATTGTGATTCGCAGGGTCTGGATATTGGCGATGACGTTACTCTTGGGCATGGTGCTGTGGTCGATTGTCGAAAGATCGGCAGTGGCGTGCTGGTTGGTATGAATGCGACTGTTCTTCGCCATGCCGAGATCGGGGATTCTTGTGTCGTAGCCGCAGGCGCAGTGGTCGCTGAAGGGATGATCATTCCTAAGGACTCTTTTGTTGCTGGCGTGCCAGCGGAGATCATAGGCAGTGTCAACG
The DNA here is from genome assembly GCA_016876035.1 of Chloroflexota bacterium. Taxonomy (GTDB): domain Bacteria; phylum Chloroflexota; class Dehalococcoidia; order UBA2247; family RBG-13-53-26; genus VGOE01. Next base: position 5,070 of record VGOE01000100.1, on the reverse strand, counting down.
ATAGACAATGGAAATGGAAAAACTGGCGGTCTGAACTCCGCTCCTGGTGGTGGGAGACGTTACAGAAGTACAAAAGAGAGCGGCTGTAGGAAGCCAGTTGTAACAGCCTTCATCGAAAATGCCACCGCGAGGCAAAAATTGGATACGTTGTTGAGTCACAGCCAGCAGAGTGAAGGCTGTGGTGCTAGATGCAAGCAGAGAGTGAATCGGATCTTGTTATTGAAGCTATGAGGGCAAGAAATGCATAAATCCTGCGCCGGCGTAGCAGAGGATGATGAACTTGGGGAACTTCCCTATCCACAAGGCTGTCATGAATTTCCAAAGTGGCATCCTTGAAGAGCCGGCGACTATCCCAGCTATGTCAAAGGGTAAGATGGGTTGAAAGGCAAGCAAAGATATAGCCCAAGGCCCATACCGATTTATCCAGCTTACCACTCTATCGTATCCTTTGGCGAATTCGCCCAGCGCTATTTTCTTTCCCAGGTAGCCAGCGTAGTAACCACTAAGTTCTCCGATCGTTCCACCTATGCTGGCAAATAAGGCCACCAGTATGGGATTCCATTGTTGGGCGGCGGCTATCATCATTGCCGCAGCTATGGGTACGGGGGCCAGGATGGTCAAATTTCCGAGCAGCGTGGTGGCGAAGACGACCAGATAGGCTAACCAGGCAAATCTGTCCAACGACATCCGAAGGGGTGACAACAGATATTGAAATAAGTAAGCTATACCAAAGCTGATAGCCACAAGGCCAACAACCAAGAGCACCAGGCGTAGCCAGCTACTTCGTTTCATTATTGATAGACTGTATAGACTGTTAGGCATAAGCCGATATTAGTTGTTATCCCACACATTAGGTGGTTGACGCAAGGATCACCTTTCTCAGTGAAGACAATACTCTAGATAAGTTCACTGAGCAACCGTCAGGGCTTATCTCTGGCTCACATGGAGTGGTACGTGTGGGGCAAAGTGCATGTGTTTCTCGCGCTCGACACTATCTAATTGGGGAGCGCCGCCTCAGGCATGGCCTCAGAAGTTCCTGAAGCTCCTTGAGCAACTCGAGTAAAGAGACACCAGACAAAGAGATGTACCTCATTTTACATAATCATCACGCGCGTGAGCAAAGGAAGGTGCGGAGGTGGCTCAAGAGACATAAGCGGTCCTCGTCTTCACTTCGTTAGACTGGACACTAGACTACTCCATCATTCCTGAATTGCGTTATTTCGCTGGCGCTGTACCCAGCTATGTCATGCAGGATCTCATCAGTATGCTCACCCTGATCAGGAGCCGTCCCGCGAGCATCGGCTGGCGTCTCGCTGAAATGGACCGGATAGCCTGGGATCAGGTTCCTTCCGAAGATGGGGTGATCAAAGTCTACCAGGTAATCGTTTTCTAGTACCTGTGGGTCATCCTTGAGATCCATAGGACTATTGATCCGCGTAGCAAAGATGCCGTGTTCCACAAAAAGCCGGTGCCATTCCTCTTGCGTTCTGGCCGCAAACACGCTGTCAAGCAAAGCAATCAGTTCTTCACAGTTCTCGAATTGCTTCTGCCTGGACTCGAACCTGGGATCCTTCTCCAACTCTGGATGGCCGATTGCTCGACAGAAATCTCCCCAGGCGCTCATTTGATATGACACCGTGATGCACACCCATTTACCGTCCTGGCACTGGTAGTAGTTGCGTAGTGCGTCCGTGGAGCGACGCTCATGGCGGGGCACAGGCTGCCCCATTATCATGGCATTCATGACGTTGAAGTATTGCAGAAACAAGGCAGAGCCGAGGATGGATACGTGAACCTCCTGGCCTTTCCCTGTGCGCTCTCTGGCGAAAAGAGCAGTCAATATGGCGTGGCTGGCCATTATGGCTGTAGCCTGATCTACGACCCCAAAGTGAAGCAGCAGCGGCGGCATATCAGGCTCACCCATGCAGTACATCATCCCTGACCTCGCCTGTCCGTGAAAATCGAAGGCACCCTGCTGGCTCTCAGGGCCCCGTGGGCCGTAGCCTGAGACGGTGGCATAAATGATCCTGGGGTTGATTTCTCTGAGTGTGGGGTAAGTCATTCTCAACTTCTCCACCCCTTTCCGGCGTATGTTTGTCATGAACACATCGGACCTTGCCGCCAGGCGATAGGCGATCTCCCTGCCTTTCTCCGTGTCCAGATTCAAGGTGATATTCTTCTTATGACGGTTAGCCCCTTCGTAGAAAAGGCTTCTTCCCTTCATGCTGACGTTAGCCTTGCCAAAGCGGGACAGAAGCCTTATAGGGTCTCCCATCCCGGGCTGCTCTATCTTTATCACCTCTGCTCCCAGGTCGGCCAGGATCGCAGTGGCGCCCGGGCCAGCATGAAATATTCCCCATTCTAAGATTCTGATTCCGTCCAGCGGTTTGGGCACAATATCCTCCTAATCGGCGACGCACTATTTCACTCAGTTCCTCTGTCAGAAGATCGGGCAAATGCATGGTAACCAACTGCCATAAGAGTCCGGATCTCAACTCATCCACTGTGGATAAGTAAACAGCCCTGAGTCGGGGTGAGCACTGGTTTTGGTCAGCCTTCGGCAATAATACCATTTTCTAGTCAAGAGTTGCCATAGTCTGAACCGATGTCGAATTTCTTCTTCTGCGGGAGCAGGGACTGGAGGCCCCTTATCTCTGTGGAGCGTAAGACGGCAGCGTCAAATTGGCACACCCAATTCTTAAGTGATCGTAATGGACAACTCCTTGGTTGCGGTGCCGCCAAGGTCGTCAGTCACCGCCACAGTGATAGTAGCTGTACCGGCGATGGTCGGTGTGCCGCTGATAACCCCGGTCGAAGACTCCAGGGATAGCCCATCGGGCAGGGCCCCAGTAGTTATTGACCAGGTGAAGGTGCCGCTGCCATCGGAAGCCTCGAGGGTCTCTGAATAGGCGGTGCCCACCTCGCCAGCGGGGAGTGGCGAATCTGTGGTGATGGTAGGCGGTGCTATGATTGTGACGGACAGGACCTTGGTCACGGTACCACCAAGGCTATCGGTCACCTTCACAATGATGGTAGTCGTGCCTGGAGTGGTGGGTGTGCCGCTGATAACCCCGGTCGAAGAGCCAAGGGATAGTCCGCCAGGCAGAGCCCCAGCCATCATTGACCAGGTGAAGGTGCCGCTGCCATCGGAGACTTCAAGGGTCTTTGAATAGGCAATACCCACTTCGCCAGTGGGGAGCGGCGAATCCGTGGTGATGGTAGGTGGCGCCACGATGGTGATGGACAGGTCCTTAGTCGCGTTGCCACCAAGGCTATCAGCCACTTGCACGGTGATGGTGGCCGTGCCGGCGGTGGTCGGGGTGCCAAGGATAGCGCCAAATGCCTCCACAAGCGACAGACCGTCGGGCAGCGTCCCCTCAGTTATTGACCAGTCGGTATATGTGCCACTGCCACCGGATACCTCGAGGAACTGTAAGTAGGATATGCCTACCTCGCCAATGGGGAGTGGGGAATCTGTGGTGATGGTAGGCGCTGCCGCGATGGTGATATACAGTTTCTTCGTCGAAGTGCGATCTTTGCTATCAGTTACCTGCACGGTGATACTGACAGTGCCAGCCGTCGTTGGTGTGCCGCCGATAACTCCAGTGCCAGACTCAAGCGAGAGTCCGTCAGGCAGAGTCCCTTCTGTTATTGACCAGTCGGTGTATGTGCCACTGCCGCCTGAGGCCTCCAGGGTCTTCGAGTAGGCAATACCCACTTCGCCAATGGGCAGCGTTGAAGACGTAGTGATAGTAGGCACTTCTTTTTCTTTGCAACCTAGCAAACCTGCCAACAAGGCAATGCCGATAGCAGCAACAAGTACAATCCTCAATCTTCTCATTTCTCTTACTGTTCCTTTTCGCTTCGTTTGTTCTTCTGAGTGTAAGAATCTAGCAGGAGTGGTAGCGATGTCGACTCAGCGATAACCATCCAATATGTTCGCTTGCAAAGAACACCTGAGCAGTTTGTCTTCTTGCCCTGATCCTGCACTAAGTCAGGAATATACTACACGAGGCTATCGCTGGTCAAATTGCAGTTCTCCAGCCTGGTATCCGGTAACAACAAAGATTCTTCTCCTTCCTTGCGGAAGGATCAGAATCGCCCATGCTGGTTCATACCAGCCCACAAAACATGAAAGCGGTGGACTTTCGGAGTAACGACACCTATGGATGTTGTCACCCTGAGCGTAGCGAAGGGTCTCATGTTACTAAGCACTGGTTTGCCTGCAAGGCAGGGAGGACGCGATTTGGAAGGCTTGGAATCTGTGGCTCTCTTGATTGTCCCCTCCTACGTCGCATTTCAAACATCAGCAGTGATATAGACTATTAACCCTCTTGGTAAGCCTCGAAAACAGCCACATTCGCTGAGGGTATGGAGGGTCTCGGATAATGTTTCCCCAGTTGCGCAAGCCAATTGCTTCGCAGTGTACACTGAGACTGCAGGCGCTCTTGTCGCCTCAGCCATCTTGCCCCACTCAATGTGTGGATTCTCGAGGTCGAGAAGTGAGCATCAACGCGCTGATGAGAAGATAAAGCCAGATCCTGGCTTACTTTTCGATCGTCGTCTACGTAACTACCTGGGTGATGACGGATGCACTCCTCTCAAAGTTGCTATCGCCATCGTAGACTGCGACTATGTAGTGGGTCCCTTGGCTCAGAAAGGAGGTAGTAGTAAAGGTGGCAAACCAACTACCAACACCACCGATTAGATCGGCTGTACCAAGTGTTGTCGTTCCGTCCTTGAAGGCTACTGTTCCTGAGGGAGTAGCTCCGCCCGGGTCCGGAACTGGCACACTAACCACAGCAGTAAAGATGATCTGGTTACCGTAGGTTGAGGGGTTAGGTGAAGAAGTTACTACTGTTATGGTCGTTGCCTTTCTTACAACCTGCCACCGGGTTATGCTGCTATTGCTGAAGCTATCATCCCCACTGTAGAGCGCCGTAATCCAATGTCCACCCATCGTAAGATCTGATGTGGTGTAAGTCGCTGTGCCGGAGGGGTCCAGAGGCACCGGGCCACCGAGGTTTGTGCCGTTGTCCATGAACTGCACGGTGCCAGAAGGGACACCTG
>VGOE01000099.1 GCA_016876035.1 Chloroflexota bacterium | reverse complement strand
CCACAAGCATGGATTTGGTACGCCGTCGGGCAAATGCGAGTTCTATTCCGAGGAACTCGTTCAGATGGGGATAGACCCGTTGCCCATTTATCGCGAGCCACCCGAGAGTCCCATCAGCAGTCCAGAACTGGCCAAAGAGTATCCTCTGGTGCTCACTACCGGAGTGAGAGAGTTGGAGTATTGGCACTCCCAGCAGCGGCATTGTGCCGGGTTGAGGCGCAGGAATCCCGAGGCCACAGCCGAGATTCACCCTGATACTGCCAGCGAAAACGGTATCGCTGATGGCGATTACGTGATCATTGAGACACGGAGAGGGCAGGCCAAGATGAAGGCTAGAGTGACTGAAGGTATCCGACGTGGTATGGTTGCCACCGCCCATGGATGGCTGGGTGATGCTAATGAGAATCTTCTCACTGATGACACGCCTGTTGACCCAGAGGGGGGCTATCCGGCCTTTGCTGCATCACTATGTAGGATTAGGAAGGAAATTATCAGCCGACAGCAAGTGGCGCACCACTGATAACTGAGGGGCGAACCGGGCTAACCTACTTCAGCAACGCACCGAACCGACGCTGGAAACTGATTTCTAGGGCTTGCAGGCTATCCCCAATAGGAATAAGGGTGAAGCCTGTAGTAAATCTTAGCCTTCTCCAGCAGGTAGTAGAGCCCTCTTTGCTGGAACATCATGAAAAGTACGATTACCAGACCCCAGAGTATCAGACTCAAGGAGATATGAATCTGCATAGCTATGGAGGGGAAGGTATCTGCCAGATATGGGGCCAGGTGGTCGGTGATAATGACCTCGAGCACCCTCAGAAACACGACACCAAAGAAGACCCCGGTGACAGACCCCCAGCCGCCTATGATTATCATGCCCAGGTACCACATGGAGTCGAGCATAGAGAACTGTTCGGGATTGACGCGTAACTGCGTGTAGGCCCATAACCAGCCAGCCAGCCCAGCAAAAAGACACCCAATGAAGAAAGCATACATTTTGTAGCGAAAGATGGGAATACCGCTGACCTCAGCAGCCAGTTCGTTATCCCTGATAGCTATAAAAGCCCTGCCTGTGGATGACCTTTGGATGTTCTTGACAAGGAAAGTTACTACGACCACCATTATTCCACACAAGAAGAACATGGACCCACGGCTGATCAGTTCTTTCCCGCCCAGCGTAAGAGGTTCCAGCGACAGGCCAATGAATCCACCGGTAACCCCTTCAAAGTGTTGAAAACACCACTTGATTATGGAGCTGGCAGCCATAGTGGCTATGGCAAGGTAAAACAGCCTCAATCTGAAACAAGGCAGTCCGAAAATTAGTCCCACCACCCCAGCAGCCAGCATCGACAGTGGCAAGCAGACCCAGCCGTTCCAATCATATTTGGTAGTCAGGATAGCTACCGTATAGGCACCCACCCCCAAGAAGGCGGCATGGCCTATGGAAACCTGCCCACACAGCCCGGTCAATATGTGCAGCCCCAGTACCACCACAATAGTGACGAATACCCTGATGAACCAACTCAACCAGTAGTCGCTGCCATGCAAGGGGAAGGTGAACACGAACGCCAGCAGCACGGCCAACATGAGCCAGTGCGTCTTTGTTCGGAAGATCGCCATGTCCGACTCGTATTTGGTATTGAAAACGCCGCCAGGCAGCACCGTTATATCCTCCGTATTATCTTCAGTCCGAAGAGACCTTGAGGTCTAATCAGCAGGATGGTCAACATGAGAATGAAGGGCAAGAGTTCACTGAACCCGGTGACATGAGGGTCTATGTAGGTACTACCCAGGCTCTCTGCCACCCCGATAATCATGGCACCGATATAAGCACCGGGCAGGGATTCCAGACCACCCAGCAACAATACAGGCAGTGCCCTCGCCATGGCGAAGAACCCCATATCGGTACTCACAGCGGACATCGATCCCATGAGAATACCGCCGATCGCCGCTGACAGACAGCCAACGATCCAGGCTATGGCATAGATCCGCTTGACATTTATCCCCAAGCTTTGGCTTATGATGTTGTCTTCCGAAACGCACCTCATGAGTAACCCAGTCTTGGTGTACCTGAAGTAGGCCACAAAGAGCAAGAACATGCCTGTGGCGACGATGAAGGAGACGAGGTACAAGCGGGGGAAGGTGACACCTCCCCAGTCTAGGTTTCCGGTGGGCCTGAAAATCGAGGGCATCACCTGAGCAGATCCGCCAAACCACAGCATGGAGATGCCCAAGATAACGGACAAGCCCAGGACTATGGTCATGATGAAGGTTACCAGCATAGTGGCGCCTATCACCGGTTGCATCAGGAAACGATATATAAACAAGCCAACCGCTACGGCAGCAATGAAGGTTAGCACCACGGCAGCCCCGACAGGGAGGTCTTTTTCCTCGGCTAGCCACCACAGCAGAAAGGTGAAGAACACCATCAGGCCGCCGACCATCAGGTTGAGAACCTTGCTCGCTTTGAAGACTACCACCACACCCAGCGCAATTAAAGCGTAGACACCCCCTCGAAGGAGTCCCTCAACGATGGCACTTAAAGCAGTATCCATTCTGGGAAAACTACTCCAATCTCAATTTCTCTTCAGGTTGAACCGACACAATACCATCTTCGATTGAACCGAAGATCTGTTGTAAATTCACTCCGATGGCACCGAAAAAGCGGCGAGTTTCCGGGGACACGGTATTTCCAGCCGCATAGACAGCCCTCGCCTTGTTAAGACCGTGTTTGTCTTTGAGAGGATAGAACACTGCCAATCGGGCGAGAAGGTACCAAAGCCTCTTGAAAACGCTTACCCGGCGGCCTTCTGCCGGGAGATCAACTATCTTATAACCGATAGACATGCTGCGTTTGAACAACGTCCTTTTCAGCCAAGTTCCCTTGGCGATGTTCTCCTGAATTCCTGAAGTAATCATATCCCATACTATCGACGGATACACTAAAGTCTGAGGCGAAATCTCCCTCAAGTCCTGCGGTGCCGTATCTGATTTCTCAGGGAAGTTGAGCTTCTGCCCTAGCAACAAGCAAGCACCGAAACCTATCGTCTGCTCAAAGAACCACCCAGGGTTCATAACGGAGACGTATTCGTCATCTTCGTAGATCGGGTTTCGGAGCCCGGCACTCTCCACAGACGACAGCAGAAACTTGTATGTTTCGGGCACAGCTTTGGGCAAACCGTCAGTTCCGGGGGAATAGAGTATTACCGCTACGTCGTCGCCCTTGCCCAGGGCTATGCTTTCTTCAAAATGTTCAGGGTGGCTTGTCTCGTACTCTTCACCCAACTTAATGACGTCGGCCAGGCTCACCAGAATAGGGTTTTCATAGCGCCGCAGTCCCTTTTCATGCCAATAAACTATCTTCTTCAACGAAGGCAGCTCGTCTTTGATCTCCAGCAGCTTGTCAACTTGCTCCTGGTCCTGGGCTAGTACAAGTTCTGTTGCGGACTGCTGAAGGACAGACTTGAATTCTTCGAGAGAGCCACTGGGGTTCAATCCTATCACTGCTCCGCCGACTGTCTGGACAGCCAGCTCTGACCACAACCATTCAGGATTGCTATCGCCCAAAATGGAGACTTTTCGTCCTCGTGCCAGACCTGTCGTCTCCAAACCGAGAGCGAGGGCTTTTACCTTTTGGTAGCAGTCCTCCCAGTTGTACTCTTTCCAGATACCCTGTTCTTTTTTCCGGAGGGCGACTTTTCTAGCGCCCCATCGCTGGTAGTTACGAACCAGAAGTTTAGGGAAGGTATCTTCCATATCCAGAAGTCTAGATTACCTCTCTTCGCTCTCCGATTGCCTCAGCATCCAGCCTGAACCTGAAATAGAATGGCTACATTATAACCGTAGTCAAATGTTTTGTCTACCATGGCAACATCGAAATGATAGGGTTTGTTCTGAGCTGTAGTGCCTTTGCAGTAGCAGGACTACCTAACGGTTTGATACCCACTGATATTGCAGCCTCATTGTCCCTCTGGATTTTGTCCATTTCCTCCTCTTTGGCCCCTTGTAAGAGGATTCCGGGCATCAACGTCCCCTATAATATCACACCACAAAACTCTTGCCAAGTTTTGTGGTCGAGGGGTAGCGTAACGTAAGAAATCCCCGCGAAAGGCAGCCAATCTTCATGGCACAGCTATGAACAGGAATCAGGCGGTTGGCTTGCTGAGTACCGATCGTCTTGCACGGCACCGTATTTCGCAGGATCCACCAATGTCTGCTGCTTGACACGCCTCGAAGAAAATGGTATTTTCCCGAAAGTACCAGCACAGCACATAAGTAATTGACAGGGGGTGAAAGGTGAAAGGTGTAGCGGCATTATCAGTAATCTTCGCTCTGGTTGCTCTTATCCTTATCTACATTTCTGCAGATGCCAGGACTGATGGGCCGATTCACGCTGGGACCGTCTTTGCCGGCCTCTGGGCGATGTCTATCTCTGTAGTTGTGCATAATCTTCTGTCCAAATAGTCGCTTTCTCCAGGAAGGACAAAGCTGGCTTGCCCAGCTCGGGTTTGTTAGAAGAGTTGCCGGCTCGAGGGTTAGAGCAGTTTCTTGCCAAAGGCTTTTTGGCGTAATCCCGGTTTGTGATTATGGTCGCCCTCTGACGCTCTTTCATGTGTTATCCGTGTCAAGAGGGTGATCTAAGGAGGCGTGGCCTATGGAATGCGAGACTATCAAGGTAGACTACAGCGACAACATCGCTACCATTACCTTGAACCTACCCCAGAAGCTCAATTCCCTGGGTGTCAAGATGATCCACGAAGTGATGCAAGCTTGCGATGAAGTCGAACAGGGTGGCAGGGCACGTGTGGTCATCTTTACCGGCGCCGGACGGTCTTTTTGCGCTGGTGCTGACCTGGAAGATTTACAGAAGACAATAGCCCTGAAGCCGGCTGAGCAGGAGGAGCGTCTTAGGTTGTGGTTTTCGCTCATCTGGCGAGTGAAGAATGTGGAGCTGCCGACGATTGCCGCCGTAAATGGTCATGCTCTGGGTGGCGGTTTTGCGCTGGCTATTGCCTGCGATATACGAATTGCTTCAGAGGATGCCAAGGCTGGGTCTGTGTTTGTACAGCGAGGGGCCAGTTCTGCTGATATGGGGGTTAGCTGGATACTTCCCCGGCTGGTAGGCGCTGGGTGGGCGGCTGAACTCATGTTCACCGGCGACGTCATCGATGCTGCCACGGCAGAGCGCATCGGCCTCTTCAACCACGTGGTTCCTCGGGAGCAGCTAATGACGGCCGCCCGGGAGATGGCGGCCAAGTTAGCGGCTGGGCCACCACTGGGGCTCAAATTCACCAAGCGGGCCCTCAATCGCTCTGTCTGGGAAGGCCTTCAGAGTCAGCTTGAATACGAACGGGCCACTCAAATACTGTGCTTTCTGTCGGATGACTTCCATGAAGGAGTGAAGTCCTTCTTTGAGAAGAGGAAGCCCGAATTTCGAGGTCGTTGAGATGGCAGAGTTGAAGGAGCATAGCACGCAGTTCGATTCTGATCTGAGGATTGAGGATCTTCCCAAGGACACCCTGGTAAAGTTGCTGAGGCTGTACGCCCAGCTTTACTGGAAGTTGGACGGATTCTGGTATCTATCTGCTAAGGAAAGGGTGAACAATGAGGAGGCGCTGACCTGCGATATATGGGTCTGGGAGAGGCAAACCAAACAGGAGATCAGCGGGCTCACCAAGCTGCTGAAAATTGACGGCAATGATGTGATGAGCATGATGAAAACCCTCCAGGTCAGTCCCTGGGGCTTCAGCCACAAATTCGAGGTAGAGTTCAAGAACAGGAACGATGCTGTCCTCACTTTCACCTACTGCCCGGCACTGGAAGCATTGGAGAAAGAAGGGGAGGGAAGGGAGCAGACTATCTGCCGGGTGGTGGACCCTGTGGTGAAGCGCCGGTTCGCAGGGCTTTTCAATCCTGCTATAGAGGTTGTGCCTCTGAAGCTGCCTCCTCGGGAAAGCAGGGAGGGAGTCTGTTGCCAGTGGCGGTTTAGGCTCGAATAGGGCTTGCGGGTTGCCGCAGGCATGGCGGCTGAGGGTGATTGTGGGGAGTGATAGGAGGGGAAGTGAAGGGAATCTCAGAGCAATTTGTTCAACAATTTCGCCAGACCAGAATAAAGAAGGACTGGGACCTCTGGCAGTTGCGTCAGTGGATGGCAGAGGAGGACGCCAGGCTAAGGGACGATAACCCTGGTCTCCACGACTATATTGGTGGCGTGCTGGCCGGTTTGAGCGAGAAACTGGAGACCCCGCTGCGGTCTTCGATCTGCGACCGGATGTATTTTCACTTTCTTGAAATCCTGGCCATCGTCCGGGAGCATGAACAAATCGAGGCACTGGAGAAGCTGTGGGAAAGGGGCCGTATCTAACAGGCTCCGGTTAGCTGTGCAACCAATCTTCAGTTGCCATTCTCGCTGACTTCGGTGAAAATGTGGGGATCGAGCTTGAGCTCGATCCAAAGGGGCAACGACCGGGGGGTGAACTGGAAGCAGGGCGGATAGACCTGAAGAGTCTGTCTCAAAAATACCGTCCAGGGGATTCACGATAGGTTGAGGAAGCGGTAGAATAGGAGCAATGTTAGTGGAGGTAAGAGAT
>VGOE01000098.1 GCA_016876035.1 Chloroflexota bacterium | reverse complement strand
CACAACCATGGCTCGCCCCGGCGCCACCGTACGCCAGCAGCACAAACTCCCTGGGATCATAGCCCTTCAGCGCCGTCTCGGTGAAGATGAGGTCAGACGTGTTCGCGTCAACCACCTGCTTGATAGCGTAGGCTGCCTCAACAGTGCTCATCTTCAGGGGTTTGGCGATCTTTTCCTCAATAACCTCTATCGCCTGGTCTTTGTTCAAGAATTTCCTGCCCCCCAAGAAGAAATCGGGGTCAATATAACCCAACACCACGTCGGCGTCCGTCACCGTGGGCTCAGTGCCACCCATGTCGTAGCAGGCTGGGCCAGGCATAGCGCCGGCACTTTTGGGCCCTACCCTCAGCCGACCTGATTCAGGGTGTATCCAGGCAATTGATCCACCACCGGCACCTATGGATGTCATCTCGATCATGGGTAGTCCCACCCGGAATCGCTCGATGACGGGATAGGCGAAGTAATGACGTATTCCCCCGTCAACCACTAGGCCAAAGTCAACGCTTGTACCCCCCATGTCAACCGTAATTAAGTTCTTCAGCCCTAGCTGCTCGCCTAGATACATGGCGCCGTGGAGCCCCGCCACTGGTCCAGAGTTGTAGATGTTGATGGCGGCTGTTCGAGTGAATTTCCCCAGCCCGCCCGTGTTGTGAGCGATGAATATCGACTTCCTATAGCCGCGTTCTCTCAACCGAGCTCCGACAGTGTAAAGCTGGTCAGCAGACTCCAGATGCATGTACGTGTCCAGAAGAGTGCTATTAAACCGCAGGTATTCGCCCCTGACCGGATTTATCTGGCTTGACATTATCACTGGCATGTTGCCCAAATAAACCTCTGGATATTCTTCCCTGATGACGTCGTAGATCATCTGTTCGTGTATCGGATTCACGTATGACCAAAGCAGACAGACGGCAATGCCCCTGACACCTCTGTCCATGAGGTACTTCAGTTTTTCGAGCACGTCCCCCTTGTCCAGGGAAAGCAGAATATTCCCCTGGCAATCGATTCTTTCTTGCACGCCTACAATCATGTCCCGCGATACCAGAGGCGCAGGCCTCTCTACTCTTGCCAGGTTCCTTATCTCAGCAGTAGACATGCCATCGCCCCAGGAACGACCCCTGCCGACGACCAGCGTGTCCTCAAAACCCCGCGTGGTGATGACTCCTAGTTTAGGGCCAGTCCTTTGGATCAGGGCGTTCACAGGAATTGTGGTGGAATATCTGACTTCATCGAGATCCCTCACCACCTCATCGAGTGACGCGTCAAGGGCCTTGGCTGCTTCCTCGACGGCTGCCAGAAAGCCCACACCGATGTCATAGGTTGTAGTATCCGCTTTCCCACGGGCGCTTTTACCCTTGAAGCTCAAAAAGCAGTCAGTGAAAGTCCCGCCGACGTCTAGACAGCAGCTGTTTCTCATTCAAATCCCCCCTCGGCTTGGCATCTGTTCGCCCGCTCCAGGCAGCACATTTCTCTTACTAATCATCATCAACACCTTCATGGTCGATAGAGAGCCAGAGTCTTATCGGCGAGACGCTGCTTTAGTGAGTCGATGTCCAGCTCTATATCGTTGGTAATAGGATGCCCTGGCGGTAGGTACTCGTTTTCTACCATTGTCCCGCACCCGGGGCAGTAGAACTCGATCACGCGGCAGATGCCTGAGTCAGGCCTTCCAAGATTGGTGCCTGGCATCATCTCTTCGTATATCGTGGCAGGATCTCTTTCGTAAACCAGACACCCCTTCTTGTAGTTCTCCCTGGCGCTGATTAGCTCTTTTCCACATCTGTTGCAGCACCATATTTCTTTATCGAGGTCAATGTCCAGATACTCGGTTATTTGTATCTTGTCTACCATCTGGCCTCCTTAACCCTTCTCGATTACACCATTCAAATGCGCATCCACAGTGTATTTCCATCCTGTTGGCAGAACCACCGTGGTATACTCGGCATCGATGATGGCGGGGCCTTCGACGACATTGCCACACTGCAGTTGCTCTAGTTGGTACGCATTCGTCTGCACAGAGCGTTTCTGCCACACGACATTCCTCTTGCCTTTTAAGGCTTTTTCTGGGCTCTTCCCCCCCGGCTTGAGTGCGGGCCACTGGTAATGTGGCATGGGTGTTGAAGCATTGAGCCTCATTATGACCACTTCAACCGCGCCAGGCCTGGCACCCCCAGACTTCGATTTTCGGTATGCCGTGCAAATGGCTTTGATATCTTTCTCACTGCGGATGTCCAATACTGGGGATACTACAGTGTGAACACCCTTTGCCCCGTCCTCTATATCCAGCTCAAGCGTGTGCTCGATGTCCCGCGCCTGGACGCCCATGGCCGCCATATTGCTGGAGGCCTTCCGCCGTAACTGACTGACCAATCCATTGAAGGCTTCATAATCAGAAAGCAGATTCCCCGCTTTGTCCTGGAGAACCAGGCGGGCCAGACACTCTGTGATGTAGGTGGTGTCCATTATAGAACAACCAAGAGCACTGAGGACATCGCTGTCTTTTGGCACGAGTACCTTGCTGATCCCCAGCTTGTCAGCTACCTTGCAACAGTGAACCGGCCCCTGCCCCCCAAAGGCCAGCAGCACGCATTCCGTAGGACTCACCCCCTCGATTTCCAGCTTTTCCTTTGCCGCTCGAACCACGTTATCGCAGAGCACCTCGTAGATCTTGCTCGCTGCCTCATCTACCGAGATCTTCAAAGGATCCGCCACTTTCTCTTTTATCACCTTGACTGAGTTGGCTTTGACCAGCTTTCTTCTTCCACCCTCAAAGCTATCAGCACTCACGTAACCTAGCACCAGCGCAGCGTCACATGTTGTAGGTTCCTCACCCCCCAGGTTGAAACATGCTGGCCCCGGCAAGGCCCCGGCACTCGCCGGGCCAACTTGCACCTGGCCATCTACCACCCGGGCGATTGACCCGCCTCCAGCTCCTAAACCGTGGACATCTACCTTGTGAAGATGAATAGGGCACCCTTCAATCTCAGTTGTTTTGGAGTAACTGTACGCCCCATTGGAGATGACGCTGATATCGGTGCTGGTACCCCCAATGTCAATGGCAAGCAGGTTCTTGATGCCGTACAACTTGGCAAGATGGCCGGCAGCTACAGCTCCGCCAGTGGGGCCAGAGTCATAAGTATTCAGTGCTATTGTCTTGGCTACGGTAGCCATCCCGCCCGTATTGTGGACAACCGACATAGGCATGATAAAGCCACGCTTTGTCAATTCCTCATCGCCCTTGTAGAGATATCGCACCAGATCGGTATGAAGGTAACTGTTGATCACAGCGGTGTTGGTTCTCTCGTAGGCCCCCATTCGCGGTGTGATGTCACTGGCCAGGAGAACGTTCACACCACCCAGGTAGTACCTGGGGTACTCGTCATACATAATGGACCTGGCTTTTCTCTCGTTGGAATTGTTGAACTCCGAGTTCTGGAAGCTGACCACCACGACTTTAGCGCCGTTGTCCAGGAGGTACTCGGCCGCAGCGATGACTCCATCGGCGTTAACATCCCTGACCACGGTTCCCAGTGCGTTAGTCTGCTCATCAATCCCCACAACCATCTCCGGCGACACGAAGGTGTACAACTTACCCTCGTTCTTTGAATCGTAGAGTGAGCATTCGAACCCCTTCGTCACCAGCAGCCCTATCTTGGATCCATATCTCTGAATTATGGTATTGGTGCCCGCCGTGGTGGAATACCGCACGACGTCTGCCTGGTGCATCATCTCACGAATGTGCACGCCAAATCTCCTGGCCCCCTCCTGAAGGCAGGCTATGAAGCTCACGGTTTGATCATGCGGCGTTGCCTCCACCTTCGCCTTTCGGGTCTCACCCTTGTAGACGAAGAAGCCATCGGTAAAGGTTCCGCCCACATCTACATTGATGTTGTACCCCGCCATCTATGCCTCCTGGTGCTATCAGTCCCCCAGTACGTTCAACCCCTCGTCACTACCCAGTAAAGATCATGACACGACGTCTGGATGACACGCTCGTTATCATCTAAGGGATTGCATGCCTCTTCGCACTAATATCCTCAGGGTCAGACCTCGCCATCGATGATGCTTGTGGCACTGTGCTCCTTCTCATCGTGCTGCCGGTAGCATCATGCGTGTCACTCAGATGATCTGGTACATTAAGCCAGATTCCTCGCGAACATAGCCTAGCATAGTGGGCAGGCCAGGAAGTGTTCAATCCGCCGGATTACGTATTTCCATGCCGCGAAGCAGGTATTAGTTCGATAAGCTGGGAGTACTTCATGGCCCCTGTTTGGCTGGCGAGCTTTCGGCGGATGTCATCAGTGTTTTGGCGTATTACCAACTATGCCACCTTACCTACCTGACGCACGCTTCTGGCTTGACATGACATAAGCTGTTGTCATAGAATGCCAGCGCAATGATGCCTCCATCACCTGAGCTAAGGGGTGTATTGAGGACCGAGCCACCGGCAAAGGCCATTAGTAGAATCACGGTTCTCATTGCTGACGATCATCCCACATTTCGAGAGGGTTTGAAGCATCTCCTCGAATCAGAAGATGATTTGAAGGTGGTGGGTATTGCATCTGATGGCGAGCAGGCCGTGAGCCTGGCTCGAGAACTCACGCCTGACGTCGCTGTAGTAGATATCGCCATGCCGCGGCTGAATGGCATTGAGGCAATAAAGCGAATCAAAATGGCAAGCCCTGGCACGGCGATTGTAGCGCTGAGCGCCTATGATTATGACTCGTATGTCCTGCCAGCCATTGAGGCAGGAGCTTTGGGTTATCTCCTGAAGACGACAGGCGTCTCTGCTCTAGTCGGTACTGTCAGAGCGGTGCATGGTGGCCAAGCAGTGTTTGATCCCACGGCACATAGCAGACTGGTAGCTCGACTTCAACGTACTACTGGAAAAGCTAGCTTAAGCGGGATGCGTCCGCAGCTTCGTCAACGCGAGATGGAGGTACTGGAGCTTGCCGCTCGCGGACTCACTAACAGGGCGATTGCTGGCAAACTGATCATCAGTGAGCGCACGATTCAGACCCATTTTCGCAATATTCTCAGGAGACTACAAGTCAGCACGCGCACCGAAGCTGTGGCCAAAGCTCTAAGGGAAGGCCTGATTACTGTTGATGATAAGACCTAGCTGTCTACCCAGGGCGACATATTGCAGACTTGCTAGAACTGCCTGGAGAGAATCTCTGTATGATAGGTGCAAACTCCATGGTGAACCTTAGTCTGAGCAATGCTGCGTGGCCGCAAAGGACGAGTGAGACCCAGCGAGGACGTGTCACTGGACCGGAACATGATGCTTCCCAGATACGATTGCCGATTGAAGGACTATATAAGCTGGTAGCTGAGAACACGAATGACTCCATTTCGGTTACCGATCTTGCTACCATGCGGGTCACCTACTTGAGTCCTTCGGTGGAACACGTGTTAGGTTTCAAGAGTGAGGAGTCAGTCGGCAAGCCACTGCCATTCTTCCTGCCTCCAGCCTCCCTTGAGTTTGGGCTGAAGACGCTTCGAGAACAACTCGCCATAGAATGCGATGAACGAGGGGATGTGTTCCGTTCGTGGACACTCGAACAGGAGGCATATCGCAAGGATGGCTCTACAGTGTGGATAGAGTCCAGGTGTAGTTTCCTGCGCGATGACCGCGGGAAAGCGGTAGGGGTGGCCACCGTTGCGCGCGATATCACTGAACGCAAGCTCATGGAGAAGGCATTGCGTGATAGCGAGGAGAGATATCGTAGCCTTTTTGAGAATTCGAGGGACGCACTCTGTATTATCTCACGGGATGGTAAAGTAATCGATGTGAATCAAGCCGCACTGGCTCTCTTTGGCTACTCTAGGGAGGAGACGAAGACGCTGGAATTGCAGAACCTGGCCTCTGCTCTGGAACGAGAGAGGTTCCAGAGGCTAATAGAGGAAAAGGGATATGTGAGAGAGTATGAGATGCAAATGCACAGAAAAAATGGGGCGCAGATAGATTGCTCGCTCACTTTCAATTTGAGGCGCGGCGGCAACGAGAGCGTATTGGGATACGAGGGAAGTATTCGTGACATAACGGAATACAAACACCTGCAGCACAATCTGCGGCTCTATATCAACCAGGTTACTCAGGCTCAGGAAGAAGAACGAAGACGCATTGCCCGTGAGTTGCATGATGAGACTATCCAAGCCCTTGCTGCCTTGTCGCTTGAACTCCTGGCAGCAACTAGGCGAAAGGGAATTTCAGTGGATAAGGCCATAGGGACTATGGAGCAGATGCGGCAGAGAATCGATGGGGTGGGAGAGGGACTGGGTCGTATGAGCCGCGCATTGCGGCCGAGTGTATTGGACAACTTGGGCCTGGTACCTGCGGTGACATTGCTCCTGAACGACCTCAATGAAATAGGCAAGGTTCACATCTCTCTAAGAGTGGCTGGTCAAGAACGTCGCCTGTCGTCCGAAGCCGAGCTGGGCCTGTTCCGGATTGTCCAGGAATCTACGAACAATATCAGGAAGCACTCTGAGGCAAAGAGGGCATCGGTTATCATCGAATTCAGGCGTGGTAAAGTGAGGCTTACTGTCAAAGATCGCGGCAAGGGGTTCCAAGTGCCCAGGAGACTCGGGGACTTCAGTTCTGCCGGTAGACTTGGATTGATGGGGATGCAGGAGAGAGCACAGGCACTCAAGGGCACCTTTGCGGTGGAATCTCATTTAGGCAGAGGGACAACGATAACTATCGAGGTACCTGGCTAAAGCAGATGACTGTCGGATGCTCCATGTTGCATATTTGATCTTCCTTCTGAACGTACATAACGTGCGAAAACCTGCTGTGTGATTTCGATAATCACCCCGCCTATTTCGACTTGAACCCAACCACAATTGAACATTACCGAGGATTAGTATATGGAATAACTAAAGGAGACAGCTCCGGCTACAATAAGAGTTGATGGTGTCGGTGAGCACCAAATCTAAAGTAGGAGGAGCTATCTCAGATGAAGAATACTGCAGCCATGAAACGAAAGC
>VGOE01000097.1 GCA_016876035.1 Chloroflexota bacterium | reverse complement strand
AGGCCTATGAGCTGTTTCCAGAACCCTGAGAGTGTTGATCGGATCATCTATGGCATTACCAATCACCTTAACTCAACCTGGAAGGAGAAGCCTATCCCTCAATTTACACACTTCTCTTGACACTACCCCTTTCGGTTACATTCTAGGTGATTCAAATCGGGCCCTTTATGTCCTAAAATAGTAAGATAGGAGTTTGCTCTATGCCATCCTTCAAAATCGTCTCCAATTTCAGGCCTACCGGTGATCAGCCCAAGGCAGTGGACAAGCTGGTGGATGGGCTGGACAGGAAATACAAGCAGCAGACACTGCTGGGAGTAACCGGAAGCGGCAAGACCTTCATCATGGCCAATGTCATCGAGAGGGTGCAAAAGCCCACCCTGGTGATGTGCCATAACAAGACCCTGGCTGCCCAGTTGTGCACTGAGTTTAAGGAGTTTTTCCCCGACAGTGCAGTGGAGTATTTCGTCAGCTACTACGACTACTACCAGCCTGAGGCCTACATCCCCCGCACCGACACCTACATCGAGAAGGATGCCGACATCAATGACGAGATCGATAAGCTGCGTCATGCTGCCACCCGCGCCCTTTTTGAGAGGAGAGACGTAGTCATTGTAGCTTCGGTCTCCTGCATCTACGGCCTGGGCTCGCCAGAGGAGTACTATAGCTTTGTCGTTAGCCTGAAGAAAGGGGAGAAGCGCAACCGAAACAAGGTAGTGCGCCAACTGGTTGACATGCAGTATCAGCGAAACGATATCGATTTTACCAGGGGAAGGTTCCGCCTCCGGGGTGATACCCTGGAGGTCCAGCCTTCTTATGAAGAGATGGCGCTGCGCATCGAGTTCTGGGGCGATGAGATCGAGCGCATAGTGGAAGTTGACCCGCTGACCGGGGAGATTCTGGCTGAGCGTGACCAGATAGACATTTACCCGGCGAAGCACTTCGTCACCTCTCATGATAGGCTGATAGCGGCTATCGCCGACATTAAAGTCGAACTGGAGGAAAGGCTGAAAGAGCTCAGGGGCCAGGGCAAGCTACTGGAAGCAGCCAGGCTGGAGGCCCGCACCAACTACGATATCGAAATGCTCCAGGAGGCAGGCTACTGCACCGGCGTGGAGAACTATTCCTGTCACCTTTCCCGCCGCCCCGCTGGCAGCCCCCCCTGGACGCTCCTCGACTACTTTCCTGACGACTTCTTGATGTTCGTCGATGAGTCACACATGACCCTGCCCCAGGTCAGGGGGATGTATCACGGTGACCGCAGTCGCAAAGAGACCCTGGTAGAATATGGTTTTCGCCTCCCCTCGGCTTTGGACAATCGCCCCTTCACCTTCGAGGAATTCGAGCAGCATATTAATCAGGTTATCTATGTCTCCGCCACCCCTGGCCCATATGAATACGGACACAGCCAGCAGGTGGCGGAACAGCTTATCCGTCCCACTGGCTTGCTGGAGCCTACTATTGAGGTCAAACCTACCAGGGGGCAGGTTGATGACCTTCTGGAGCAGATCAAGAGACGGGTTGACCGTGGGGAGCGCTGCCTGGTAACCACCTTGACCAAGCGGATGGCGGAGGAACTGGCTGAGTACCTGAGGGAGATGGGGACAAAGACCCACTACCTTCATTCCGAGATTGACACGCTGGGGAGGGTGGAGATTCTGCGGGACCTTCGCCTGGGCGTTTATGACGTGGTGGTGGGGATAAACCTCCTGCGTGAGGGGCTTGACCTGCCCGAGGTGAGCTTGGTGGCCATTCTTGATGCCGATAAAGAAGGCTATCTGCGGTCGGAAGGAGCGCTTATTCAGACCATGGGGCGTGCCGCCCGCCATGTCGATGGTCATGTCATCATGTATGCCGATACCATCACCAGATCAATGAAGGCCGCTATTGACGAGACCTATCGGCGTCGGAAAGTGCAGGAAGCCTACAACCGGGAGCACGGCATCACCCCTCAGAGCATAAGGAAAGCCATCAGAGATATCACCGACCGGGTGAAGGCCGTAGCTGAGGCACGCGTCCCCTACGAGGCGGTCACCCCTGCCTCCAAGGACGAAGTGGCCCGCTTGATCAAGGATTTGGAATCTCAGATGAAGGTGGCCGCCAGAAACCTGGAATTTGAAAAGGCCGCCCTGCTCCGCGACCGCATTATTGACCTGAGAAAGGTTCTGGTCTGAGGGGCCAGAACTGCCCCTTTCAATAAACCGAACACCGCACAGCTTGTCCGTCAGGTAGAGACGGCCAAAGAAGCATAGCCCACTACCTGAGGGTCTCCGGTGATATCGCCGGAGGTGGCGTAACGCAAAAGGCGAGCTTTGGTGGCTCCCAACTCTTTGCAGGCAGTGAGCACAGTCATCACCGGCCCCGGGCCGCACATGCTGATGTCATACTCAGTCACCACTTTCGCCAGCCGCCTCGGGTCTAAACTGAGGATCGCCTCTATGGCTAGGTGGTCTTTCTTGCCTGCCGATGCTCGTGTCTCGTAATGGGTGAAATCAGTGCTGGCAATTACCAGTCCATCCTTCCCCTTCAAGGCAGCAGCGATAGCCTTACCTAAATCCTGGCTGACCTCCAGGTTCTGCCTCAACATGGAGATAAGCACAACCCGAAATCCGCCATCGTAGATATACTGAAGGAAAGGCAACTGAAGCTCAACGGAGTGTTCTCGGACATGGGCCAGATCGTCCCATTCGGCCCAGCGTGAGGCGGAAACGATTGCCTCCCCCACCCCCCTATCCAGCTCCACCTCGCCCAGAGGTGTCTGCCACCTATCTTCATGGCTGAGGGCTACAGCCGCGCCCATACCGCTGTGATTGGGGCCCAAAACGACAACGATTTGGGGCTTGGGTTCTGAGGCTATCTCAAGGAAACCGTGACAAGCCACTGGGCCGGAATACATGTATCCAGCGTGGGGGCTGACCAATCCCAAGATATGTCTTTGCGTGGCCTTGATGCCGCTAGGCAGCATCCCTGGTCCCAGGGAATGCCGAAAACAGTCCTCAATCTGGCGGCGTAGCGCTGCCTCTGATCCAGCATACCACGAACCTGCCACTGCTGGCCTTCGCATGGGCTCCCTCAATTGCATTATAGAACATGAACGGCAAAATCTTCAATTTCAGGTTGTTTATTTGTCATTGCGAGAAGTCCGCCTGCGGCGGACGACGAAGCAATCTCGAAATGATTACAAGGGATTGCTTCGCGGAGCCTGTCCTGAGCGGCAAGAGATTCTTCGCTACGCTCAGAATGACACAAAGCGAAGGGCTCGCAATGACATATTGGGTTGCTAAACGCTCTCCAGTCCCAAATGGTCGTCACCGGTGCCTCTAACTTGGCGCAAGCGCTCACAGACCTATCGCCATTGGTTCACCAGTGATACCTTGGTCTATGACTTAATTGCCTTTGAACTAGGCGCGGCAGCCGGCTAGCTTCGCAGCTTCTTCACTACTGACTCCACCTTGCTGACCATAGTGGAGGTCTTGTCCTGCCGGTCGTCAATTTCGATGGCGGTCACCACTCTCGTAACCCCTTCAGCTAGAACAGCCCGGTGCATCTTCTTTATAACGCCGAGTATACCATCCAGATCGCCTTCGATGATCGTTCCCATTGATGTCAGCTCGTACTTCACACCTTTCTCCTGGCGCAGGACTTTGACTGCCCGGGCTATGTGCTCGCTGAGCGAAGGGCTGCCTGTACCTACAGGGACGATGCTTATTTTTGCTATTGCCATCCTGGTCACCTCCCCACATCAGCGTTTCCAGCACAAGTATTATCTCACCTTAGCTCAAAACGTGATAGTAGTCCCTGCGTTATTGAAGAAGAAGTTGTCGCCGAACTCCTGCGCCAGCTTGACTGCTGCTGTCATGCCGGTGCAATGGGAAACCCCCAGCCTTTGAACGCCCAGAGTTTTCAGTTCGGCGGTGGTCAATGCCTGTTGCACCTCGGAAGCACGGAAAAGATGCGTCCCGCCTACCACTGTATGGATGAGTTTCATCCCGGTCACCTTCTGCGCGTGGCGCAGGGTATTGATGATACCCCGATGGGCACAGCCCAGGACTACCACCAATCCTGCCTCCGTCTTGATGAAGACGGCCTGGTCGTCTTTTAGCGGATCAGGACGAAACTGCTCCCCTTCCTTGAGACACAGGCCGGGATCGATCGCTTCATAGTCGGTGGTCATAGGAATCTCACCGCTAGTTACCACACTGTCCGATAACCACACCGGCCTGTCGGTCAGTTTCAACACAGCCCCCAGGCTTTGCAGTTCTTCCTCTCGGAATGGTATGCCGACGTAGGCGCTGTAATCGACGTCAGGCAGGTGAACATACTTGGTGTCCCAGACGTTGGGGTGGGCAATTACCTCCACTGCCTTTTTCCTTCGGCTCAATATCTGGCGCAAACCCCCGGTGTGGTCGTCGTGGCCATGGCTGAGCACTATTTTGTCTATCTGCGGCCACGGTACTCCCAGCAGATCGCCATTGTTGACCGCGGAAATACTCTGCCCAGTATCCAGCAGCACTTTGAGGTCGTCCACCTGGATCAGGATGCTCAATCCCCACTCGCCCAGCAGCCCACGCGGTCGCGCCGTAACTGTATTCTCGCTAAGGGTGGTTATCTTAAGCTCCATACTATTTCCCCGGTTGCTGACTGTCCTTGCGTACCAGAGCGCCCACTGGGCAAATATCCACACACTCCAGGCAGGACGTACACATCGAGTCTGCCATCGGGACACCATCGAAGGTGCTCACTACGGTATCAATGCCCCGAAAGGCGAAATCGATGTCGCCGCTGCCTTTCTGCTGGCACACCCAGATGCATTTGCCACACACAACGCACTTGTTGGGATCGTAGGTGAAGAGCGGGTGACTGGAATCTATTGGCAGCGACCTGGGTAGACGTCTGATCCTCTGTAGCTTGAGCTTAAGGCCCAGCCTGGAGGCAATCCTCTGAAGCTCGCAATTGCGGTTCTTGGCGCAGTGGCCACAGTCAAGATGGTGGTGCGAGAGGAGGAACTCAAAGGCAGTACGCCGCAGCCGATTCACCCGCAGCGTACTGGTATGCACTATCATCCCCTCTTCTACTGGTTGGCTGCATGCAGTAACGGGGGAAGGTCTTCCTTCAATCTCGACAAAGCAAAGCCGACAGCCGCCAAAGGGTAAATCAGCTTCTCGAATGGCACAAAGGTTAGGTATATAAATGTCGTTGTCTAGTGCGGCCCATAGAAGCCTCTCCCCTTTTGGGGCATTGATGTCATAACCATCAATGGTTAAACTAACCAGGCTCATTTGCTCAGCGCACCCTTAGGGTTCAAATGCCTTTTCCCCAGTAAAAGGGTATACGAACCACGCCATGCATGCAACTCAGTCCCTTTGATAGCGTTCAGCAACCCGTTTGGCTTTATGGCTGTCATACTTTCTAGAAGGGTGGATCTGGCCCATATAGCGTCCGCCCGGCGCTGACGATGCGTCAAATAAAGAACCGCAGGATTGAAAAGCAAGAGATGGCAAAGTAGAATGTACGGTGAGGCATCTTCGAGGGAATCATTTCACGCTAGACGAAGGAGGGGGAAGAACGCTATGGCGATCAACATAAACGACAAGACGTTTGAGCAAGAGGTACTCAAGTGCAGTTTGCCGGTAGTGGTGGATTTCTGGGCACCCTGGTGTGCCCCTTGCCGCATGGTTGGCCCGATAATAGACAAGCTCTCTGAAGAGTATAAGGGTAAACTGAAGTTCTGCAAGGTGAACGTGGATGAAAACCACGACATGGCTGCCAAATATCAGGTAATGAGTATACCTTCGCTGCTGTTTTTCAAGGGTGGCCAACTGGTTGGCCAGAGCCTGGGCGCTGCTCCTGAGAGAGTACTTCGCTCAAAGGTAGAAGAGCTTCTCTAGTCTGGACTTTTTTGCCACGCAGCATCACCTACCAATGGTGACTTTTGCCCCCAGACTCTCCATAGCGCGCTGGCGCTCCTTGACGAACTCATCCGAGGGCAGCGGGGTTCCCTCCATGGGATATCGTCTTCCCAGCCTGTCGTATTTTGCTTTCCCCCAGACGTGATAGGGGAGCAGTGAAATCTTTTCCGCTCCAGTTTCCAACCCGAATTCAGCTATTCTTCTCAAGTGTTCCTCTGAATCGTTATACCCAGGGATCAAGGGCACTCTGAGCCATGTCCTTACCTTCGCTGCCGTCTTCCGCGCATTGTCGAGGATGAGCCTGTTACTTTTCCCCGCACCCTTGCGGTGCTGTTCCGCGTCCAGGTGCTTAATATCGAAGAGGGCCAGGTCGGTGTAATCCAACACCTTTTCCAGTGCCTCCCAGGGAGCATATCCCGATGTGTCAAGAGCCGTATGGATTCCCTTTGCTTTACATTCCTTCAGCAATTTGGTGGCGAATTCCCATTGTGCCAGCGGTTCGCCTCCTGAAACAGTTACTCCACCCCCGGAGTTCTGGTAGAAAAGCCGATCCCTTTCGACCTCTCTTACCACCTCCTGCACGGTCATGTATGCGCCGCTAACAGCTATGGCTCCAGTGGGGCAGACCTCGGCGCATTTCAAGCACGAATTGCACTTGGATCGATCGATACGTCTGGTCCCTTGACCCATGACAATAGCTTCTTCCGGACACGCCTGCTGGCACTTGCCACAGCGTATACACTTCAAATCGTTGGTGATGATCTCAGGATACAAATCCCACGATTCTGGGTTGCAGCACCAGCGGCACTTTAAGGGGCATCCCTTGAGGAATACGGTAGTCCTGATTCCAGGCCCGTCGTGGATGCTGAATCTCTGAATATTGAATACTATGCCCAGGTCTGGAGAGGGCCTGTTACGTTCTGGTAGTGATTCTACGTCTAATCTCCTTCAATATCCCATATATAGGATAACTGAACCATCAGTGTAGTTCAACCCAAATTGTGACTGGGTAGCGTAACATATTGTGTGTAAAAAGAGGGGGGCGTATCCTTCTAGAGATAAGAGAAAGATATCTTAGAAAGGAGGACGCCCCATGGTACAGGTCAAAGACCTGACCCAACTCAAGTTAGAGGA
>VGOE01000096.1 GCA_016876035.1 Chloroflexota bacterium | reverse complement strand
GGCCTATGAGCTGTTTCCAGAACCCTGAGAGTGTTGATCGGATCATCTATGGCATTACCAATCACCTTAACTCAACCTGGAAGGAGAAGCCTATCCCTCAATTTACACACTTCTCTTGACACTACCTGTGACTGTCGCCCCTTGAGGATGGGCTTGGGCTGCCTTACCGCCCGCTTTGTTATGGTATAATGTCGTTAACAATAGGGGTCGGCTAGGTTCGGGCGAATGACCTCAGGAAGGTGGAGGGCAGGGCCGATGGTGATATCCACAAAGAAAAGTAGAATAGGCATTCTCACTGGCGGCGGGGACTGTGCTGGCTTGAACCCAGCCATGAAATGGGTGGTGAAAACAGCGCTGGATGAACGGCTTCAGTGGGAAAGGGGTCTCCAGTACGAGGTTCTGGGAATCCGCGATGGGTGGAAGGGATTGATCCGGGTTGAGCCTATGGCGGCGGATATCCCGGGATATGTGGTGCCCCTGACCGAGGAGATGGTGAGGACCTGGGATAGGTACGGAGGCACGTTCCTGGGCACTTCTAGGACGAATCCCTACAACCCCAAGGATGACCAGTCAAAGAGGGTGTTGGACAATATAGAAAAGCTCGGCCTAAAGGCGTTGATAGCTATTGGTGGCGAGGATACCCTGGGAGTGGCATACAAGCTATCTCAGGAAGGGGTGAATGTCATTGGTATCCCCAAGACGATTGACAAGGACCTCCCCGGGACTGACTACACTTTGGGGTTTGAAACAGCCCTGAATGTCATCACCGAAGAGGTGGACAGGCTGAGGACTACTGCTGGCTCTCACAAGCGAATATTTGTGGTG
The DNA here is from genome assembly GCA_016876035.1 of Chloroflexota bacterium. GTDB lineage: Bacteria > Chloroflexota > Dehalococcoidia > UBA2247 > RBG-13-53-26 > VGOE01. The sequence goes on along the minus strand of VGOE01000096.1, from coordinate 6,494 downwards.
GAAACGATGGGGAGAAATGCCGGATGGCTGGCTTTGGAAGGGGGGGAGTCCTGTGGGGCATTCATCATCCTCATCCCAGAGTATGAGTTCTCCGTTGAGAGGGTGTGCGAGCTAGTCCAGGAGGGAAGAAGGGCGGGGGCCCGATACGAGATTCTCGTGGTGGCAGAGGGGGCTAAGCCATCGGGACGTTCCGAATTTGTCGCTCGCGACGAAGTAGACGGCTTCGGGCATAAGGCTCTCGGCGGCATTGGTGACTTCCTGGCAGCGGAGATTCAGAAAGCTGCCAAGATAGACTCCCGAAGCGTAGTGCTGAGTCACCTGCAACGTGGCGGTGCTCCCTGCGCCTATGATCGCAGGATGGGCAGGTATTTCGGCATTGCAGCCGTGGACCTGGTGGTGATGGAAGATTTTGGGAAGATGGTGAGTTGCCGGAATGGTAAGATCACGGCCGTTCCGCTGAAAGAAGCCACTGGCCCACTGAATCTGGTGGACGTTGACAGATTGTACGATGTGGATCGATATAACGGTCGCCGCAGCATTTTGAACTATACTCGCCAGGGTGAAAAGCAAATACAAGGGGGTTGAGTTATCAAGAAACTCGCCGGGTTGCGGCGGGGCCAGGTTTGAGGAGGTATCGCCACATGTCTATGGCACCCCATGAAATTGACACGCTGGTGAGAGATGCTGTTCTTGCTCCTGACACCGAGGTTAGGGAAAGCTGCCGGCGTGCTATTAGGGAGTCGGCTTCCGCGCTGGGGGTTTCCCCCGCCAGCACGCAGGGCCTCTACGAAGCAGCGGGGAAGGGGCTATACAGCGGCGTCACCGTGCCAGCTATAAACATCCGAGGCATCACCTACCAGGTAGCCAGGGCTGTCTTCAGGGCCGCCCTGAAAGATAAAGTCGGTGCCTTTATATTTGAGATCGCCCGCTCTGAGATAGGCTATACAAAGCAAAGCCCTGATGAGTACGCTACCTGCGTCCTGGCGGCTGCTGTCAGGGAAGGATTCAAAGGGCCTGTCTTTCTTCAGGGAGACCACTTTCAGGTGAACCAGGCCAGATTTCGCTCAGACCCAGAGAAGGAACTGGCGGCTATCAAAACGCTGATCCGAGAGTCCGTCGCTGCTGGATTCCTGAATATCGACATAGATGCCTCCACTCTGGTGGATTTGGAAAGGCCGACTCTCGATGAGCAGCAGGAGAATAACTACCGCGTCACTGCCGAGATGACTGAGTTTATGCGCGGCCTTGAGCCTCAGGGCGTAACCATTTCTGTCGGTGGTGAGATTGGCGAGGTAGGCAAGAGAAACTCTACGGTCGAGGAACTGAGGGCTTTTATGAAGGGGTATCACCGCCTGTTACCGCCGGGCGTCAAGGGCATTTCCAAAATCAGCGTCCAAACAGGCACAACGCATGGTGGGGTGGTCTTGCCCGATGGAACGATTGCCACGGTTGAGCTCGACTTCAAAACTCTGGAAGAACTGTCCCGCGTAGCGCGGGAAGAATACGGCATGGGTGGCGCCGTGCAGCATGGGGCCTCTACTCTTCCAGAGGAGGCCTTCCATCACTTTCCCCAGACTGGCACCGTGGAGGTCCACCTGGCTACCGGCTTTCAGAACATTATCTTTGACAGCCCCTATTTCCCCAGGGAACTGCTGGATAGAATATACCGCCATCTCTCGGAGAACTACGAGAATGAAAGGGCAAAAGACGATTCTGAAGAGCAGTTCCTTTACAAGACCCGGAAGAAGGCCTTCGGTGATTTCAAGAAGGAGATGTGGAGTCTCCCTGAAGAGAGCTATTCCGGGCTGAGGGATGCACTAGAGGCCCGCTTTTCCCTCCTTTTCCACAAATTGAACGTTGCTGACACAGTGGGCCTGGTCAACAGGTTCGTGGTTGCCCCGACCTAGTTCCCGCGATCAGGCACAGGATGGCTACTCTCTACCGTATCGATACGTCAAAGGCAAAGCGATGGTCTTATGAGCTTGGGCCCATCAGGCCGCCCAGCGAAGGCCGTGACCGCTCCCTGCTTATCAGGGCAACCCGCAATTGCCCGTGGAACAGATGTCACTTCTGCCCCGTCTACAAGGCGCAGAAATTTGAGTACCGCAGCGTGGCAGAGATCAAGGAGGACATAGACGCCGCCCAGGCCCTGGCTGGTGAGTTGAAGACCGCCTCATGGCAGATGGGCTTTGGGGGGAGGATCGACAATGCCGTTTTGAGCGCCATCCTTCGTGGGAATCCTGAGCTTTACAGCAGGGATTCGCCCGACCCCGAGGGGGTAGAGCCCAGGCTGCAAAGCCTGGTGAATGTGGCCAACTGGCTGGCTTCTGGCGGTCGCACCGCCTTTCTCCAGGATGCTGACACACCGATTATGCGCACCCCTGAACTGGTGGAGGTGCTGAGTTACCTCAAGCAGAGCTTCCCCAGCATAGAGCGGGTGACCTCTTATGCCCGAGCCAAAACCCTTGCCCGAAAATCTGGTGAGGAGCTGAACCGTTTGCGTGAAGCTGGACTGTCTCGGCTCCACGTTGGCCTGGAATCAGGGGCTGATGAGGTGCTGGCGTACATGGAAAAGGGGGTGACCGCTGAGGAGCACATAAGAGGGGGACGCCAGGTGGTGGAGGCGGGGATATCGCTCTCAGAGTATGTTATGCCGGGGTTGGGGGGAAGGAGGTGGTCGGGGAAACATGCCCTGGAATCGGCACGAGTGCTGAACGAGATAGCCCCCGACTTCATCAGGTTAAGAAGCCTTATTGCACACCGGGGTTGTCTGCTCTCCGAACAGATAGAGAGCGGAGACTTCGAGCCGCTGGACGAGGACGAGATGGTTGCCGAGATTGGCCTGTTTATTGAGAAACTGACCTGCAGTGCTTATGTGGCCAGTGACCAGATGGCGAACTTGCTGTGGGAGGTGGAAGGGAAGTTGCCTCAGGACAAGCCGGATATGCTGCGCGTTATCGCCAGCTATCTTACGAAGAGTCCTTTAGAAAGGTTGACGTTTTGCCTGGAGCGGAGGCGGGCGTCTTTCCTCAGTGTCTATGGCGGACTTCCTGAGGTAGTTGAAGAGAAGGTGCAGCAAGCGGTCGAGGCCATCGAGTCTGAGGCCCCGGATGCTGCCCAGAAGGTGAAGGCGGCAATCGCCGTCCTGAAGCAGTCGTTCCTCTAGTCGGTATGTGCCGTCCCTGGGTTGAGTTAACTCACGGACTTATGGGGCAAAGCCCAACCTGAACCGAACGAAACCGTACTTCCACGCCACATGGGCCATTGCAGGGTTGCTCAGGTAGAGGTGGTAAAGCGACTGCCCCAACGATATAATACTAACCATCGCCAACCAGAAGGGGAAGTTGCCTTTTGAACATCCAGAATAGACATGGAAGAGCCTCTGCTTAGCCCTTATCGAGCTTTGGATCTGACCGACGAGAAGGGCTTTTTTTGTGGACGCATACTGGGCGATTTCGGGGCCGATGTCATTAAGATTGAGCCTCCCGGTGGTGACTCCAGCCGCAGGATAGGCCCCTTCTACCATGATCTCCCTGACCCAGAGAAGAGCCTCTACTGGTTTGCCTACAACGCCAACAAGAGAGGCGTAACCCTTAACATCGAAACCGCCGATGGACAGGAACTATTCAGGCGCTTGGTCAAGACCGCTGATTTCGTCATCGAGTCCTTTCCTCCGGGATACATGGATAAGATTGGCCTGGGTTATGCCTCCCTCAGTCAAATCAACCCAGGAATAATTATGACCTCTATCACTCCCTTCGGGCAGACTGGCCCATGGAGGGACCACAAAGGCTCTGACATTGCCCTGTGGGCGCTAAGCAGCTATATGTACGTGGAAGGCGATGCTGACAGGGCTCCGGTCCGGTTCGGCTTCCCTCAGGCCTACCTTCACGCCGGGCTGGAAGCAGCAGTAAGCAGCTTGGTTGCCCTCCATTACCGACAGATGACCGGTGAGGGGCAGTGGATTGATGTTTCTGCTCAGCAATCCCTGATTGTGATCAACCTCCAGAACCAGCAGCATTGGAATCTGGCCAGGTTCAACCCCACCAGGGCCGGCCCCTGCGTGCACCGCTCGGGCGTCAAGTGGGCTTACCAGCGGAGGATCTGGCAGTGCAAGGACGGATTCGTTTGTTTTATTTTAATGGCCGGAGCCACCGGCGCGCCGGGCAATAGAGCACTCACTGAATGGATGGAAAGCGAGGGACTGGCCCCAGGATGCATGAAGCAGATCGACTGGCCTGCCTACAGCATACGGGCAGATGAGATAGCTATCGAAGACTATGAAGAGATAACAAAGGCTCTGACCATCTTTTTCAGCAGGCACACCAAAGCAGAGCTTTACCAGGAGGCCATAAAGAGGCGCATTCCCCTTTATCCCTGCTCCACGATGCAGGACTTAAGAGGGGATGCGCATCTCAAGGAGAGAGGTTTCTGGACTGAGATCGAGCATCCCGAACTGAAAGAAGCCCTTGTCTATCCCCGCCCCTGCATGTTGCTCTCGGGGAGCTCCTGCCGGATACGGCGACGGGCCCCCCGAATTGGCGAACACAATGAAGAGGTCTACGGCATGGGACTGGGGCTTTCCAGACAAGAGATGATTCTTCTGAAGCAGGCTGGAGCTATTTAACATGGTGAAACCCCTTCAGGATGTGAGGGTCGCTGATTTTACCTGGGTTGTTGCCGGGCCGCTATGCGTCAGGATTCTGGCCGATTTTGGGGCGCAGGTCATCCATGTAGAAACAGGCACGCGGCTGGACCCAATCAGATACACGCCGCCCTACAAAGATAATATCCCAGGAACAAACCGCAGCGGTTACTTCCACAATTACAATAGCAACAAGTATGGCATAACCCTGAACCTGAAGCATCCTAGAGCAGCAGAAATAGCCCGAAAGATCATTCTGTGGGCTGACATTGTTGCCGAAAACTTTAACCCTGGAGCGATGAAACGACTGGGGCTGAGCTACGATGATATAAGGAAAATAAAGCCAGACATCATTATGATCAGCCTGGGCTCCAAGGGTCAGACTGGCCCCCACGCCCACCTCCCCGCTTTCGGCGCTCACCTGGCCGCGCTCTCCGGTTTCACTGCCATCACTGGCTGGCCTGATCGAGACCCACCGGTGACTTTCGGAGCTTATACCGACAGCATCGCCGGGCGCTTCGGGGCGGCCACTCTTCTGGCGGCTCTGGATTACCGTCGCAGGACGGGCAAGGGACAGTACATCGATCTTTCCCAATCCGAGGCTGGCATCCAATTTCTGGTTCCACCTCTGCTTGACTATGACGTCAACGGCAGGACATGGGGGAGGAGTGGAAACCGCCATCCTGCCGCTGCCCCCCACGGTGCCTATCGCTGCCGAGGAGAGGACAGATGGTGTGCCATCGCTGTTTTCACCGATCAGGAATGGGAAGCGATGTGCCGTGTCATGGGCAACCCACCCTGGTCGAAGGACAGCAAGTTTGCCACCATCCTGGACAGAAAGAGGAACGAAGAGGAGTTGGACGCTCTGATAGAACAGTGGACAATAGGGCATTCTGCAGAAGAGGTGATGGCCCTTCTACAAGAGGCTGGCGTGTCTGCCGGGGTGGTAGAGACTGCCGAAGACCTGCATAACGACCCTCAACTGAAGCGACGCCACCACTTCTGGGTCCTGGAGCACCAGGAGATCGGCGAGTCAACCTACGATAGCATGGGCTCACAGTTATCAATAACTCCAGCGGAACTTCACAAGGCCGCTCACACGCTGGGACAGGACAACTATTATGTCTACACTCAAGTACTGGGTCTTTCCGACGAGGAATTTGTCAATCTCATGCAGCAAGGGGTCATTGACTAGATGCTTTGAGATAGCCAGGCGCACAAGGAACCGGCTGGGCACTGCCACCACCGGCTGGGCCAGTCTGCGAGCACTTCAGTGGCTCACGTCATCAGGTGGCGTTAAGGTGCTGGCCACAATCTCGGCTGGTTTGTTCCGACCAATCGTCCGATGATGGCAGGGTTTGGTCTGGTCCGGGAGCCCCTCTATGCCATATTCAGCATATCGCTTCCGCCAAAGACAGATTGTCTGTTCCGAGCCTAACCCCCTTTTTCTGAGATGGCCTTGTTATTCAGACCTTCGGCGGCGGCCAATATGATGTTGGCCCTGCGGACTAATTTCTGCCGCGTACTGGGACTCCTCTTCCATTTGTGCAATGTCTCCCAGTCGTCATCTGATATTTCCATCTTCCGTGCTATTCCTGCTATGCCTTCATTATCGTAATCGTACGGTAGGAACCCTCATTCAAACCATCTCAGATACTAGACACTACTACTTTTCGAAGTCGAGGAAATTTCCCTGGGAATAGAGTAAAATAAGACCTGTGGGCCGTTAGCTCAGAGGAAGAGCACCTGACTTTTAATCAGGGTGTCGTGGGTTCGAATCCCGCACGGCTCACCAGCTTCAGAACCCTACCCCGAAAAAGCAGTTTTTGAGGCAATCAGCGTCTCGGTT
>VGOE01000095.1 GCA_016876035.1 Chloroflexota bacterium | reverse complement strand
GGCCTATGAGCTGTTTCCAGAACCCTGAGAGTGTTGATCGGATCATCTATGGCATTACCAATCACCTTAACTCAACCTGGAAGGAGAAGCCTATCCCTCAATTTACACACTTCTCTTGACACTACCTATGGAAAGGGTCAACAACAATTTGCACCATGCTTTCATAGGAGGAGACTAGGATAATGCTATTTCATGTGAAGCATACACACACTTTCGACACTTGCCCAGCCAAACATGGCCCCGAGATGATTCTGAAGACCATAGGCACGGTCGTACGTCCTGAGCATGCAAAAGAGGCTGGGGTGAGGGTGCTGGGCATGTACGCAGATGCATCGGGTCATACCACGTACTACATCCTCGATGCAGATGGCGTTGAGAAAGTTGGGAGGTTTCTCTTTCCCCTACTGACAATCGGAACAGCCGAGACAATACCCGTAACGGATCTGACAGAGGAAGTGAAGAGGAAACTGGCAGAGACTAAAGAAGACCTAAGAACAAAGAAGGAGAAGTATCTGCCACAATGAACTTGCCACCGGGGCAGCTCAGATGGTAGAGTAACGGACGGAAGACTGGTGTGCCAGTAGTCTAGGTCTGCTCCTCGGCATCAGGCAAGAAAATATGCTCCTGAGCGCATCTTTCTTACCAGGCAGGGAGGCAGAAGCCGTTCACCGGCAGAAAGCCTTCGTTACAAAGAACAAGCGATGGGTTCAAGTCCCGTCTCGCGCTCCAGCCGAAGTGGCGGAACAGGTAGACGCGACAGTCTCAAAAACTGTTGGGGGGCAACCCCCGTGTCGGTTCGACCCCGGCCTTCGGCACCACAACAACGCTAACACTGGATAGGCATCAACAGGCCAATCCAGCCAGCCCCAGGCCCTCCTTGCAGACCAGCCTCTCACGCACCCGCCTGGCATCACCGAAGCTCGTCACCCACTCCTACCACAACAAAGGCTCAGCCTCAGCCAGCACACCCACCATCTCGTCAGCCAGCTTTTCAGCGTCGCCCCTGTACTCTTGAAGCAGGGTCTCTTTGACCCAGATACTGAACAGGTAGCGGACGCAACGGGCGTCTTCTCGCTGGGCCAGCAAGAACTCGGCGTGCTCACGGTTAACACAGATATAGCCGTGCTGGGCATCATACCAGCTTCGGGATCCGAAATCGCTGCGAGGTGGTGATTGAATCTCGATGTGAGGAGCCCGTGTCAGAACGCGAGGCCGCGGAACGGTAGCCGTCCCGGTCGTTCCAGCCAGCGGCTCAGGGCCAGGCAGACCTCCATCTCTCCCGCCATTGCCACCAGGCTTTCCCTTTCTGACCGAAGCCAGGGCAGGGTAACGATAGCCCAGGTCTGCTAGCAACCCCTTATCGCGGTAGCGCAGGTACTTGTCTATCAGCTTGCTCGCCTTGCCCAGCACCACCTGAAATCTCCGCTCCTTCGAGTCAGCACTTATCCTGCCTATCATCTCTGTGATCTCAGGCTCCGCCCGGCGGAGAGAAGTGACAAACGCCTGGTAAACATGGTCCTGCACCACCGCCGTCTTGTCAGCCGTTCGCTTCAGAGAGTCACACCGAATATAGCCCTCCAGTCGCTTGTCTAGCCAGGGAAGAGTCTTGAAATCGTCCAGGTCTGTTAGCAGGCAGATGCGCGTGCCACCCCGTCCATAGAGGCTGACCGTGGCATCCGCCATTTCCCAGGGCAACACATGCAGTTCCACTATCGCCGAACCAGCTTTTCCCAGCGATAGGGTGGTGGCCATTGCCTTCATACCGCGGAACCTCTGGGGCGGCACCGGATCGAACGTGTGGTCGTCAGAAATGGACATAGCGTAGAGGCCCTGTCGCAGGTCGCTGGCAAACTCCCGACCCAGATACTCCCTCAAGCTCTCCTTAGTCAGCTTCGCCGCTATCTCCGGCAAGATGCCCTCCAGGTAGGCCACCGTGCCACGCTCAGCGTGGACATGGCGTGGGCATTGCTCCAGCACCTCCGCCTGCCCCATCTTCAGCCAGGAGCTTCTCAGTACCAGGCAACTGGATGGGACGCCATCCGTAGCCGTGGAAGCCAGGTGAAGTTCTTGCGCCACCGTGGAGAAAGCCAGCAACCCGATGCCCTTCTCACCCCTCAATGCCATTTGCACCTTCTCTGAGTCACCGATGTGCTGCAAAATCTGTCTCATCTTCTCCGCGGTCATGCCAACGCCGTTGTCGACAATGATAATCCTTTTCAAGACCTTGGTTCCTTGCCCATTGCCTGACTCTTCACGGCGGAGCTGAATCGAGATGCGTCCCTCGTCGGTGCCGACCTGCTGGATGGCATCCGCTGCATTTTCCACGAACTGCTTTATCGCCTCGTAATGGCTGCGGCACACATTGGCCAGAACCTCAAACACCCCAGGGCCAGTTTGAAGCATCAACGTGGCCATGCTACACCTCCTTTATACCTCTCCCTTCATACCTCCTTGAGCTTTGCCACAAAGCCTCATGCCGGAACCTTCACTTCCAAGGCAATCACCCCCTTCCACAGCCAGCGGCTGCCAACTTCTTAGACTCCCCACCACCGCCACAGCCCCCGCCGTCACTGTTCCCCCTGTCCCCCTCATCCCCGACGTCCCAGTGGGTCCCCTCCCCGAGGCCGGGGAGCCACCCCCCACAACGGGAGTTGGGCCGAACCAACGATTTCGCGCATTTCCTGCGGCGAAATGCCAAACACCTCTGCCAGATTACGAATCGTCTTGAAGGTTGGGTTCACCTTGCCGTTCTCTATCCGTGACAAGGTGGTCACGGTGATGCCGGCACGCTCTGCCACTTCTCGCTGTGTCATCATCTTCTGCTGCCGTAATTCACATAGTTTCATACTACAATAATACCATACCTTGTCAATACATTAAACGTAACCGTCATGCGCAAATTCTTTTATAGGAAGGTACGGGGGAGAGTTAGAAAAGACTGCTGTCAGGTTTAGGGATACAGTCCTTCTCGGGAAGGACCCTATCTGCCCGGTTCAGAGGAGTCTAAAGATTTTCTCTACATGCACAGCAACAAATAGCTGGCTTAGTCTTTCGTAGCACGCAACCCTCCAGTACGCTCAGGGTGACAGCGTCCATCGCTGTCATTCTGATCCGCCCGCCTGAGGCGGGAGAAGGGTCTCGGTTATTATGTAGTACTGGCTCAGGTGCGAGGGGTGGCCTATTCTAACCGAGACGGCTTAGCTTTTGCTCCAGCTCCCTCTGCCTGATGGTCAGGGTCAGGTCACCGCGGGTCTTCTCCAGAATACCCCGGACTACATCGGTGGCTCTCCTCAAGCCAAACGTCAGAGCATCTGGGAAATCCATAGTTACCAGAACACCGTAGATGTCGTCCATGGAGGATAGGACCTCTTCGCAGCGCGATAGGTCGCCTCTTCTTATGGTGTCCAGCAGATAGCGACGCATCTCCCCTGTTGCTTCAGCCATGCCATGAAGATAGGCGGGGTAGCCCACACCCAAAGTCTCAGGTTCAGGCAACTTCTCATTCAAAGCCAGGGCCAGAGTGATGCACCCTTCAGCGTATTCTTTCTGAGAATCATGCAGAAAGCCGCTATGAAGAAGTTCCGGGTACCCATCCAGAGCTTCGGCCGCCTCCTCCAGAACCCTGCGGGCCATGTCCAGAGAAGAGCGAGTGTCATCAAACTCGCCGCGATGAACAGCACGGATGGCATTAGCGCTGTGACGAATCGCCTCCCGGCAGAGCCGCAGCGCCTTCTCCCGAGCGGCATCCTTGGCAGCAAAACTCGACCTGATTCTCTGAGCGACCTCTTCCAGGCTACCAGTAGATTTATTCATAATCATGCCCCCTTCGAGGAAAGTTGCTCCAGCCTGTCCGCCAGAACTCGGGTTGCCTGTTCTGTGTTCTGCACCCCCAAATCAGCGCTGATCACCGCTATGCCATCAACTCCCGCCTCCAGCACCTCTCCCATGTTGCTCAGGCCGATACCGCCGCTGGCTATGACAGGCAACGAAACCGCCCCCTTGATTCTCCGCAGCCCGTCCACCCCCACTAGACCCGACTTTCCGCCGGACGGCGTTGGGTAGATAGGGCCTACTACAACATAATCAGCGCCTTGGGATTGGGCCCGCCTGGCCTGAAATAATGTAGTCACAGAGCAGCCAATAAGCCTATCCATGGGCAGAAGCCGGCGCGCCTCCGATAGCGGCAGGTCGCCCTGACCGAGATGAAGGCCATCAGCTTCAGCAGCCAGAGCCAGGTCCAGATAACCGCCGACGATGAATAGCGCCTTCCCCAGGTCGCAAACCTTCTTCAGTTTGCGAGCTATTTTCAGAAGCCCCACCCGGCTTCGCTGCTTGCCTCGCCATTGGACTACTTTGGCCCCCCCACCGATAGCCTCGGCAGCCACCCGCACCACATCCCCGCTCCCCAGGCTCTCGTCATCGAGCACAAAATGCAGCCCAGTCAATAGGCTTGCCTTCTCCCGCCTCAGCAATCTGGCGACCAGCTCCTGCTCCAGGTCATAGACCTCGAAGCGGCAACCCTCGAATTCGGCTGACTTCGTCCGCAGAGGGCTATCGGAAAGCCTGGCCAACTCTTCCAGGACCCTGAGGGATTGCTGGACCCTGCTGGCATTGGCTCTTACCAGGGCAGGCAGGTCTTCGTGCTCTTCTGCTCCCCCAGGCGGTCTGGCCCGCCCGAGGCGGGCACCCACATCCTCTTTGACCCTTCGAGATGCCAGGAGTTGCCCTTCCAGGGAGCGGATATCCCTGCTTAGCCTGTGGCGCAGGGTTTTCAGTCGCCTGCTGAGCACCGCATCATCAAGGAGGAAACGGGCCACATCTTCCAGAACCCTCAGCCCCTCTCCGACACGATCCACATTGGCATCAATCAGACGCAGCACTAGACTTCGGTTAGCCCCGGCTGAAGATCCTTCACTGGCCCAGGAAGCTCGCCCTCGCGGGCAGCCTGGATCATCTCCTCAACCTGTGAAGGCATCTCCATGCCCATTTCCTTGAACTTCTTCTCTGTCCACCGACCGATGTTGCGCGGGTCCTTGTAGTAGTCGGGGCCAGCGCGATCAGGATCGCCCGACTCCTCGTGGACAGTCCTCAGCGACTTGTGGTAGGCAAAATCAGAAAAGAGGCGAGTCAACTGCTGGCTGCCACAGCCAGGACATACCGCCGGTAGAGGATCGCCAATCTTCTTCACAAAGAAGCTTGCCTTTCTCCGGCAAGAATCGCAACGAAACTCGTAAACGGGCATGGTCGTCTATTCCTCAGCAGCCGGGGCCTCAGTGGAGGCCGGTTCTCGGCGCTGCAAATCAGCCATTGCCTTATCCCACCTCTCACCCTTCTCCATCTTCTCCAGCGCCTCCCCGTATTCAGAATGCTTCTCCACCTCCGTCCCCTCCATCCTTCGCGACCACTCCACCAGAGCGGTAGGATCATTGGCCATCATGCGCTCAACTAACTGGCTATCATCGAGAATGTCAGCATAAATATCCTGGTCTGTCCTCAGGCGCGCAAACGTGGAGAAAAGCCGAGTCAGGTCTTTGCTGCCGCAGTTCCGGCAAACAGCCTCCGGTGGCTGGGAGAGGCTCCTTACCAGCAATGACACTCTGCGGCGGCAGTTATTGCAACGGTATTCATAGACGGGCACGGAATATCACCCCCACTCCTTCTTAGTACCACTTTCCATCCCGATTTTAGCATAAGACGAACAGCCAGTAAATTTGCCGTGTCCCAGAAGCGCTGGCAGCATTTCTTCTGCGTTAAGATAAATGCCTTGTGGCAGCCCGACGAATGCTGGGGGGGAGTATTATGCTTGCTACCTCAGCAGGCGGAATATACAACCATAGCCTCTGACGTTGTTCAGACCTGCAAAAGTCGAAGGTTGCATTGTGGGTGTCAGGTCTGGGGCCTGACACCCACCGGTACATGAGCTTCACTACTTACTCCCAGATTATTGTCTACTTCTGGTGATGGGTCAATCCACTATCCTAATCGTCAGACCTTCCGGGCCACTATTAACTCTTCGCCCAGAACGTCTGTGATCTTGATAGCCACAGTGGTGGGTTTCTTGAGGCTATCGAATTCATAATGACCGCTAACCAATGCATCTTTCTTCTGAGGTACATCACTATAGGCCACTTCAAGAATCTTTCCATCATAGGAAGTATCGATCATCACGCTATCAACCATGGCGCGCCAATCATCAATTTCAGGCGCCAAGACACCTGCTTGCTGCTTCAATCGTTCTATGACCGTCGGTGAAATGAAGTCCTTGATATCAACAATAATCTTCCCACTTGTCCGCTGGATTTTGACCTTGGCTTCAGCCGGTTTATGCTCAAAGAATTTGCCATACTTCGGGTCGGTGCGGAGCTCGATGACATTGATTTTGTTGGGTAAATTGCCTTTCTTGCGCAAACGATTCCAGTCCTCTACCCAAGCGTCTACTGCCGTCTCTTTGCCCAGGGATACAACGGTAATATCTCGGGTTTCCCCTGGCCGGGCTTCCAGTTCTTTCCTGACTTCCTCTAGATCCATTAAAGTAAGCGCATGATTGAAAGGAACGATTTTGGCTAGCTTATTGCCGAGGGTTCCATCAAAGAAGGAATCAGCCTTTGTACGGGTGATGCCGATGTGTTCACAGGCAAGGTTTACAGCTTCATTGTGCTGGATTTGCAGGTCATAGTCATTAACCCTGTACGTGGCGAAGGAAAGCTGTATGGGAGCCGGCTTCTCATTATTTGGCAGAAGCTCTTTTTGTTGGCTCTTCTTTTTCTCAGCTCCGATTTGGTCAAGAATAATGGTCTGAAGCCGTTTGCTCGTAGTCTGGATGGCACCCTTGTTAATATCGCAACCAATCCAGCGGCGGCCCAAGTACTGCGCCATGGCCGCAGTCGTACCAGAGCCGACAAAGAAATCCATCACCAAGTCATTCGGTTGAGAACCTGCTTCAATGACCCTTCTTAATAGTTTCTCTGCATTTTCAGTTGGATACCCTGTTTTGAAAGTATATCCCGGAATGTCTGTCCAATTAGAATCTAGATTTTCGTAGTCTTTGTCCTCCACCCAGTATTCTAATGCTCCTGTTTTGGGGTTTTCTCTTATCAATCCCCTTTCCCACCTCTTTTCAGCCTGAGCCTGTGGGAATTTCAGATGTGCGCCTGGTGAAGGGTAGTAGGTCTTCCCTCCCAGCACTAATTTTCTTGGCCCTGGGATCTCAGGCGAATCCATATTGTGCCAATAACCTGTGTTGTGCTTCAATGGAAGTCGGACAATCAGCTTTGAGGAAAAATGTTAGGCCCTCCTGGGGAAGTATAATGATCGATAGGAGGGAGTAATACTGTGGAGAGAAGTCAAGGTAGGCACATGAGTGCTGAAGAGAAGCTGAGGGTAGTGGAGGAGGGGAGGGGGTCGGGGGCCACGATAAGCGAGGTATGCCGACGCCATCAGATTGCCTACACCCAGT
>VGOE01000094.1 GCA_016876035.1 Chloroflexota bacterium | reverse complement strand
ATGTGCCCTGACAGTACCCTCTCAATAGGGTCTTCGCTTGCTCGGTGGTGAACCGCTTGTGTATCTGATCCATTACACCCCTCCTTGGTGGAGGAATGTAACCATTGGAGTTCACTTTTCAACCGTAAACGGTTCACTTTTGAAGCATAAACAGTTCACTTTTCAGTCGTAACTAACAGGGGTTCAGAAGCCCCTTGACAACCTGCGATGGTGCTGCTATCCTGCAAAAGAGTAGCGCGGACGTCCGATCAAGGACTATGAACAGTCGGTTAGTGCCTCTTCATCATGGGAGCGAAAACCTCGACTAAGCATCGCGAATTGCCCAGGAAATAAGGCAACCCTGTCTGCTGGCTGCTCTCTGCGAAGAGAAGCCCACCTCAGCAGTGCTAAGGGTACCCAGAGAGCGAGGTAGAGGCCAGCAAGACAATAGGTGTTGAGCCAGAAGATCAGGCAATTAGGTGGCCGTGGCGGCGCCAGACAATGCAAAGGCCACCAGTAGATAAAGCGAAGAAGGAAGGAGGAGATCACAGATGAAAAGGCAGTGGACAAAGATAGGTGTATCCTGCTTGATGATCCTGGTCATCGTAGCCGCACTAGGCTTAGGTTGCGGTGAAGGCGAAGAGGGTAAGAAGACTATTGTCATTGGTCACCTGTCAGACATGACGGGGCCGGCGTCAGCCGCGCTGATTCCGATTAACTATGCCATGGAGGATCTGGTCAGATACTATAATGAGGAAGGCCTTATCCCCGGGGTGAAGCTGAGAGTAGTCACTTATGACGGGAGGTACGATCCCTCTCGTGACATACCAGGCTACGAGTGGGTAAAATCTAAGGGGGCGGTGGTAGTCACCACTGGCTTGCCGCCGATAGGGGTAACACTGAAGCCCTTTGCAGAGCGAGATAAGATCCCCATATTCCCCTTGACCACCAGCAAGCCCCAGATAGATCCTCCAGGCTGGGTATTCTGCATGAATGCCACCGCCAGCGCGCTGATCAATACTCTCTTGGAATGGATCCCCGAAAACGATCCTGACTATCCCGCAGGTAGAGCAGCCAAGATTGGTTCGGCAGGTTGGGACGAAGCTTATGCCCAAGACTGTAGGAATGCTATCAAGGACTATGCCCAAGCCCACCCGAGCAAGTATGAGTGGGTTGGTGGCTACCTGTCTCCAGTGGGCGTAACAAGCTGGAGTGGTGAAATGGAAAAGCTGAAAGACTGCGACTATCTGTTCCCGCCTTCGACCGGAACAGGGACGTCCACCTTCATGAGGGATTTCCGTCAGAGGGGGTACACAGCGAAGTACATCGGCACTGATGCGCAAGCTGCTTACAGGGGCCTGGTAGAAGACACATGCTCTTGGGATGACATTGACGGCACGTTGCTTTCCTTCCCAACACGGTGGTGGACTGACACCGTTCCCTTAGCCAGCCTGGCGAAACAGCTTTTGAGCCAATGGCATGCTGGGCAAGCTGACAAGATCATTCACGCTGGCATAGGTTACATAGGTTCCTTCCAGCAAATGTACGGCTGGCTCCAAATCTTGGCGAAAGCAGTGAATGATGTAGGCTTTGAGAACTTCAACGGGCAGGTGTTTTATGACACCGCCACGAAGTTCAGTGTGGAGTGGGAAGGCTACGAGGAATGGGGTTTCTCGGCGACCAAACGGTATTCATGGAATTATACCGCCATATACGAATGGAGCAAGGAGGCTCGGGATATAGTGAGAAAAGTGCCCAATTGGTTACCCCTGGTTATGGAATGAATCACGAGTAGGTGCAGCTCTGTCCCGTGTGGTAGCTGGCGTTAGCGGTGTGACAATCAGCCTGCACCAGCGTTGCTAGCTCAGCGTGCTCCCAGGTGCGTATGCTGAACGGCGTCAAAAGGCCCCCTCTGTCACTTTGTCAGAGGGGGCCTGTGTGTGTAGATTGGATATATCGAAAGCCAAAATAGGAAATCGAGGTGGGATTGTGCGAGAACGATTAGGCGGTGAAGGGGAAATGATCCTACTCGAGGTGGGGACGCACTACAATGACTCCAAAGGTGGCCTAGTAAACCACGTATTCACAAGTGGTCGGTTTTCTAGTGATCGGGGAGCGACTTCAGTCTTGGCCGACCTCACTGCGGCCTTACCAAGAATACAGGTCTGGAGGCTCCCACCAGGACCTTACCGGCCACGCTGCCATACACCCACCGGCTAAGACCGGATCGCCCGTGAGTGGCCATAGCAATGAGGTCTGAGGGAATGCTACCGGCGTAGTCAATAATAGCATCAGCCGCCTTCCCTATGAGGACCTCTGACCGCACCCTAAGCCCATCACTCCTGAGGCGTCCCTCCACTGCAGCCAGATAGCCTTCAGCGAGCTGTCTGCATCTGGCCATGTCTGCCGCCACGTATTCAGGGGTAACGACAGCGACCGGGCTAAATGGCGGGCTTATCATAGGCTCACAAACAGCGAGCAGGACTATGTCTACCAGCTCAGCGCCTCGCTGTTTGGCTAACGTGGTGACATGAGGCAGCACGCACTCAGCCAGGGGTGAACCGTCCAGCGGCACCAGTATTGTTCTCCCTGGCCATTCCTCAGATACGGGTATCCCGGCTATGCCTGCCCTGACAAGCAAAATAGGAACCCTTGACGCCCGCAGAATCTTCTCTGCCACACTCCCCAACGCCCAGCGCCCGATCCCTGATCGGCCATGGGTGGCCATGACGATTAGATCGAAGTGGTTCTCATCAGCATAGCGAATGATTTCCTCTGCCGGATGACCGATAGCTATATCGGCCTGCACTTCGGCTATCCGCCCTCCGGACGGAACGCCGATCCTTTCCCGCTCTTGTGCCGTCTGGCGTCTTGCCATTTCCGCCACACGCTCGATATAGTCCCGATGCACATCGACAAGCTCACACTCTTGGGCAGTGCAGATATGGAGCAAGGTCATGTCCAGGCCTAGTCTGCCAGCAAAGGCTCTGGCATAAGGCAACACTCCCTCAGCTAGCTCAGAGCCGTCCAGAGGAACCAGCATCCTGGCGTACTTTACCGCATTACTCATATCACAAAATACTGGCTGGAGAACTTCAGGGCCTACGATATCGACGGACGTACAGACATTATAGTCTCCGCGGCGCGGGGAGTCCAAACAGCCCTCCCCACCCCTTATTGTGCCACATTGGACATCTGCCGCTGTTTTTCAAGAGGAAGGAGATTACTCCCGGAGGGTGGGAAGGCAACGCAAGAAACAACTTGCCTACTGGGGAGCAGTTGGGAGCTATAGCTCAGGGAGGCCACCCTCACGATTGGACACAAGAACGCCCTCACTGATGGAGTTTTCAAGGGTTGGCGTAACTCCGAGCAGTTGCTCGATCTCCGAAATGATGGCCTGCTCTGCCTTCCTACCTCCCTGCCAGGTAATCCGCTCCCAGTGTTCGCTGTTCTCTGGGCTTAGGCAGTCTTGCAGGTAGTTCTTGAACTCTTTTTGTGAGCCACAGAACTTGCATCTGCCCTCGCTGACTGGGCCTTTCACGGTTGCAATTACCCAGTAATGCTGACATTCTCGTGTCATGGCAGGCGCTTCAAAGACTGGTGCTAGTTTTTGCCCCATCCGCTCTACCTCCCTTTCTGGGCTGTTATCTCACTATTGCCATCGGCTATGTAATAGTTGCGAGAGCCGTATTGATTCGCTAAGTAGCGCTCCTCACGGGCCTTGCGCCATCCACGCGACCATCCCCTTTCTTCCCGGCTCCCGACCCATGTTAACTTCAGCCGCAACGCTTATGCATCCGCCAAAAGATGTATTTGCGCGAGCCGTAAATACTCGCAATGCACTAAGTAATTTGTACAGTCGAGTTCTAAGTAAAATGGACAAGGCCTTCCTTTTGAGCTATCATGTTACGGATTTGCTAGCGAGGGATAAACTCCTAGCTAGACCAAGAATGAAATGGGGAAGATTAGAGTTTTGGTTGCTGATGACCATCCTGCCTTCAGGGAGGGCTTGGTTCGGGTTGTAGCCGAGCAAGGCGACATGGAGGTTATTGCCCAGGCGGGGGACGGAGAGGAGGCGGTCAAGCTAGCGGGGCAACTTCGTCCGGATATTGCCGTGCTTGATGTTGCTATGCCAAAGCTCAACGGCATCGAAGCAACCCAGTCGATCAAGACAGCCTGTCCCAATACGGCTGTTCTCATTGTCAGCGCCTACGGCTACGGGCCCTATGTGCTCGGTGCCGTCGAGGCCGGGGCGTCAGGCTACCTTCTAAAGGATGCGCGGCTCTGGGAGCTCGTCTCCGCCATCAGATCACTGCACGCCGGAGAAAAAGTGCTCGATCCCGCTGTAGCGCATCAGGTTCTTGATCGGCTGCCCTACGCTTGCGGGAAGTCGAAAGAAACACTCCCGGATTTGCATCAACGGGAGATGGAGGTTCTCAAGTTGACTGCTAGAGGCCTGAGCAACAAAGAAATCGCCACTGCACTATCCATTAGCGTGCGCACTGTTCAGGCCCATTTGGTGAACATCTTCGCTAAGTTTGGGGTCAAGTCACGCACCGAGGCCGTGGCCCATGCTCTGAGAGAGGGCTGGTTGGTCATTGACGATTTGACCTAGATGACGTTGTGGGGATGGAGTGTGCGGGGTGCTTCGGTGCCATCTCCATGACAATCGTGGGCTTGTCTCACACCGGAAAGGAAACATTTAACAGCAGGATGCCACGAGCAATCAAAACATCACGGGACAGCAGGCTTCGCCTGAAGGAGAAACGCGATTTCGTTTCGGCCTTGGTTGACATGGCTGGGACCCTGGCGGTAGTTCTCGATAAGGAGGGCCAAATTGTCCGCTTCAACCAGGCTTGCCAGAAGCTCACCGGCTACTCTCTTGATGAGGTCAAAGGCCGGCACGTCTGGGATTTGCTCCTGATTCCTGAAGAGGTGGAGTCAGTTAAGGCTATCTTCCGAGCCGTTCGAGATACTGGATCTCCGAACCGGCATGAAAGCCACTGGGTTAGCAAGGACGGAAGCCGTCGACTGATCGCATGGCTTAACACCTCGCTCCCTAGCCAACGGGGTTCGGTGGAATTTGCCCTTTCCATTGGCACTGATATCACCGACCAAAGACGTGCGGAGGAAAACATGCGGATATATGCTGAGCTTCTCACTGAGGCTCAGGAGGAAGAACGTAAGCGCATCGCGCGGGAGCTCCACGACGAAACGGCTCAAGAGCTATCCCGGCTGGCTCTTGATATCGAC
This sequence comes from Chloroflexota bacterium, assembly GCA_016876035.1. GTDB lineage: Bacteria > Chloroflexota > Dehalococcoidia > UBA2247 > RBG-13-53-26 > VGOE01. Next base: position 2,319 of record VGOE01000094.1, on the reverse strand, counting down.
TTCTTGATCACTACGCCAAAGGGACTGCCTGAAGATATGATAACCCATCTAGTAGAATTTCGTAGGAGAATAGATAGCATTTTGCAAGGAGTGCGTCGCTTCAGTCACAACTTGCGCCCTTCCCTGTTGGAGGACTTCGGGCTGCTGGTTGCATTGCGATGGATGACGGATAATCTTACCAGTCGCTATATGCTGAGCAGTTCCGTTGAGGTGGTCGGCACTCCGCGCAGGCTATCACCCCATACAGGGCTGGTACTCTTCCGCATCGCTCAGGAAGCTTTGAACAACGTCAGGAAGCATTCCAGGGCAGCCAAGGCTCAAGTGCGGCTGAAATTCAGTCCAGAGAGCGTAACACTGAGCATAACTGACAATGGCCAGGGCTTTGCCATACCTGAGTCCCTCGGCGACTTCGTTCGACTGGGGAGGCTGGGTATACTTGGGATGCAGGAACGTGCCCGCCTTGTCAATGGCGTCTTCTCGGTACACTCAGAAATAGGCCAGGGCACGACGGTCACAGTAGAAGTGGCGGAGTAGCCGGGCACCTAATGCTCGGAGTCACTTCTCAGCACGGCGAGCCGATCCTGGTGATAGCGCAGGAAACGGTCAATGGCGCGACAGGCATTTGCCATAGAATGATAGACGGGTATGGCTGCCTCGACCAGTCTTCGCTGAATGGCCAGAAAGTGCTCCTCCTGGCTGGGAATACCAGACTGAAGGACAACTCCTATGGGCTTGTCTGTGCGAGCATGCAGTCTGATGATGGTATCGCAAAAGAAATCAAACCATGGATCGAAGTTCGGCCAGGGATGCTGGCCGAAGATGCAGTTACCTAGCAGCAGGTCAACATCCTCATGGCTCAACAAGCTCCTGGCTGTGTTGTAAGAAGCCTCTGGAGCCATGGTGAACTCGATGGGGTTGGTGAGGATCACCCCCGCACTCCGCTCAAGGAAGCCAGTAATTTCCTTTACGGTCTCTGGTGGTATTGGCGGCAAGGTGAAGCCATTGGCGTTGCATGCGTCGCTAGCTAGAACGCTGGCCCCACCACCACCTCCCACCATAGCTACCCTTCTCCCCTTTGGTAGAGGCAGGAAAAGGAAAGTGACAACCATGTCTACCATCTCCTCCAAGGTGTGAACCCGAAGGGCTCCGGCCTGCCGCAGCAAGCCATCCCAAGTCTCGTCGGAACCGGCCAGAGAGCCAGTATGCGAAGCAGCAGTACGCGCTCCGGCCTCAGTGAAGCCACCTTTGACTACTATAACCGGCTTCCTGGCTGCAAGACGTGTAACCGTCTCATGCAGCCGCTTGCCATCCTTAGCGCCTTCAATATAGACGGCCACTATCTCAGTCTTGTCGTCGTCAACCAAGTATTCAAACAGGTCACTTTCGTCGATGTCGCAGGCGTTTCCGTAGGAGATGACTTTGCTGAATCTGACACCTCTCTCGGCGCCCAGTCGAACGAAGTAGATGGTATTGCCGCCACTCTGGCAGACAAAGGCTACACGGCCACTATCCCTGGGGAAATCGGAGACGAAAGACAGGCCTGCGCTGGGGCTGTAAATGCCCATGCAGTTAGGCCCAATAAGCCGGAGACCGCCTGCTTGGGCCAGGCGGCAAATCTGAGCCTCCAACAGTCGGCCTCGCTCGGTCCCGGTCTCTGAGAAGCCGGCGGTAAAAAGCGACAATACCTTGGCCCTATTCTGCGTACAGTCTTCCACTAGCTGCGGAACCTGATCAGCTGGTATACACGAGATGACATAATCAACTGGCTCGGGGACCGCTTTGATGTTGGGATAAACTGGAATGCCTGAGATCTCTCCGCCCTTGGGGTTTAGCGGGTAGACTTTCCCTTTGAAGCCAGAGTCTGTCAAGCTTTCCAGGTAGTGTCTTCCAGCTGTGGCTGGGCCAACGCCAGCTATAGCCACTGAATTGGGACTGAAAGCGAGTTCCAGGAATTCTGTTCTCTTCATGACGCAAATTCACCTCGCAGGACCATTCGATTTCAAACCTAACGCAAGCATATACTCCAGTCAATTATAGGTGAACCAGCGTAGTATGACTATCGGACGAGCTCCGCCTTCTTCGATTGTGCTTTCCAGTACCTTGTTGTGCTTCAATGGAAGTCGGACAATCAGCTTTGAGGAAAAATGTTAGGCCCTCCTGGGGAAGTATAATGATCGATAGGAGGGAGTAATACTGTGGAGAGAAGTCAAGGTAGGCACATGAGTGCTGAAGAGAAGCTGAGGGTAGTGGAGGAGGGGAGGGGGTCGGGGGCCACGATAAGCGAGGTATGCCGACGCCATCAGATTGCCTACACCCAGT
>VGOE01000093.1 GCA_016876035.1 Chloroflexota bacterium | reverse complement strand
CAATAGCTCCGTGGAAGAGATGCAAGCGCGTGCCAAGCGGGACATGGCTGCGGAGGGCTACCAGCCTGATGATCTCAGCTACGTGCTGGAACTGGAAATGAAGTGGGGAGGCACACAGATATCAACACTCACCGTTGCCTCTCCCAGACTCTTCGTCAGCAGTGATGAAGATGTAAAGTCGGTTATTGACGCCTTTGAGGCCCGGTACGCTGGGATCTATGGTGCGGCCGCTGTGTCTCGTGAAGCTGGTACGGAAGTGCTAAGCTTCAGATTGAAGGTCATCGCCCCCAGGTCGTCATATGTAGAGCGGGCTCTCGACTATGCTGGCGAGAGCGCTGACGACGCGCTCAAGGGAAAGAGGCAGGCCTATTGGCCCGAGCCAGGCAAGATGATGGAGACAAAGGTATACGACTTTTCCAGGCTCAAGCCGGGCAATGTTGTCAGGGGACCTGCTCTTATCGAAAGCGTCGATACTACAACAGTGCTCCCAGAGGGCCACAGACTGACTATCGACAGGTACCTGAACAGCATCATAGAGAAGGGATAGTGGCAAAATGCCGTCCTCTAGAGGTTCCAAAGGTATGCCAACATTGGAGGTGTGAACATGGCTATCGCTCCCTACATGGATAGGATCAGTCGCTACAAGCCGGAACCGCCCACCGCGGGGGAGTTGGAGTGCATGAGGAAAGTGGATTCAGTAAAGCTCAGCATTCTGGGCCATAAGCTCGAGATGATCGGCATGGAGGGCAAGGAGGTTATCGTCAGGACCGGTGCCACGGTTTGCTGCACTGGGACCGACCTGAACGCGGGCATCTATACTGCTGCAGGCGATGCCGTGATGTGTGCTTCAGGAGTGTGGATTCATGCCTTCGGCCCACAGATGACCATCAAGTTCATTCTAGCAGCTTACAGTCAAAACCCCGGCATCAGGGACGGAGATTTCTGGTTTCTATCTGACCCCAAATTTGGCATTGTGCATAATGCGGATATGTATACCATTATGCCTGTCTTCTATAGAGGAGAACTGATCGCTTGGGTGGCTGCTGTAATCCACGAGAACGAGACAGGATCCGCCGTGGTGGGAGCAGCCACCACCGTGAAGAACAAGTATGAGGATGGCATGTACATCTCACCAGTCAAGATGGGCGAGAACTTCCAAATCAACGAGGCAGTGCTGGACATGCTGGCCAACATGACCAGGGATCCCCGAGGCTTGACTCTCGATTGCAGAACGAGATGGGCATCCTGCGAGAGAATGCGGCGTCGGATAGTAGAGCTGGCAGAGAAGGACGGCGTGGATCTCGTCATAGGTGGTTTTCGCAAGCTAATTGAAGAGGCAGCCGAACATTCCAGGAAGAAGATCGTAAGCTGGCCAGATGGCACTTACCGCGATGTAGTATTCCTGGATAAACTCAGTGCCGAGGATGGTCTACGTCGAGAGGCCATGACGGTCCGTAAGCAGGGGGACAGGCTGACCGTTGACTTCACCGGCACATCTCCTGAGGCACCGGGCCCGTACAATGCCTATGCCCACGCACCATTGATGATGAGCGCCGGCAGTTTATATAGCTACGCCTTCCACGACATCGTTGCCAACAGCGGTGCGTTTTCCTACATAGACTGCGTAGTGCCCCCCGGGACTGTGCTGTCCGCCGACCCAGGTGGGCCTCAGAATCCCTACCCAGTGGCAACCTATGGTGGGAACCCCGTCGGATTCAGAGTGGTTTGCCTCTTCTCTCGTGTCTTTGGCAAGATGTTGTTCATGACCCCTCACCGCGAGGTGGTGATGGCCTCGCAGACTGGTCCTGTGGTAGGTGTTGGCGGTGGAGGTATGGACCAGTGGGGCGCGGTGTCAAGCGGTGCAAGTATGGAGTTCAACGCCCAGGGAGGTGGCGCCCTGCCTGACAAAGATGGTATGGACGGCAAGAACGCCATCTGGGCCACGCTGACGGATTGCGAAGACGTGGAATACTACGAAAGGAACTTCCCCTGGTTGTATGTCTTCAGAAACCGGGCCATCAACAACCACGGTTATGGGAAGTACCGCGGTGGAACCGGGCTGGAATCTGCTATCGCCATCTACAATTCGGCATTTTGGGTAATGTCAAACGGTGTCGAGGGGATCAGTTTTCCGTGCGCACCCGGGCTCTTCGGTGGCTACTCTGCTTGTGCAAACAGGGTGTTGGGCATAAGGGATAGCAAACTCTTTGAGCAACTGCAGGCAGGGAGGATAACGATACCACAGAACATATACTCCCTGGCAAAGGAGAGGGCGATAGAAGGGGAGTACTTCGTACCCCCAGGAGCTAACCAGGAAATGGCGCCTGAAGGATTCATGCTTAGTGCTGTCTCGGGTGGTGGTGGCGGCTATGGTGACGTTCTGGAAAGGGAACCGGATGCCGTGATGCGAGATCTAAAGGAGCAACTGATATCCCCCTGGGTTGTAGAAAACGTATATCTTGTCTCGTACGATCCAGAGACGCTTCAGGTCGATTACCAGCGTACCAGTGAACTCAGGCAAGCAGAGAGAGAGGCCAGGAAGAAGAGAGGAAAGCCATTTGCGGAGTTCAATAAGGAGTGGCTGACCAAGAGACCGCCGGAACGGTGGATGACTTACTTCGGTCCAATGGATTGGCCGGGTGCGCTGGTCTGAAAAGACCGCTTCGGAAATGGCCCATAGTTATGTCTGACTCTGCTGGATTGAGTATGTATTGTCGATTCAAGGTGTGAATGGTGAATTCGAGAGAGCTTGTTCGCTGTCTGTTTCAGAAGAAGGAACTGCCCCAAATTCCCTTCCTGCCGCTTGTCTGGTCGTTTGCTGCGAAGGTTCGGCAGGCTACGGTCAAGGAAATGGCCGCCAATCCCACCCTGATGGCCAATGCGCTGAGCGATGCCCAGAAGCTGTTTGGATATGACGCCATTGTCACCGTATTCGATCCCAGTCTGGAAGCAGAAGCTCTTGGCTGTCGGGTTGACTGGATCAGTGAATTTCAACCCCCGCTGGTGGCCTCTCACCCCCTGGAGGAGGGGAAGGGTATCGCGGACTTGAATGCGGATTTCTTAAACAAGGGACGGATACCGAGTGTTCTGGAGACCGCCAGAAGGCTGAACATGGTCCGGGGCAAGGAAGTAGCGGTTATCGGGCTGGTCAACGGACCGGCTACAGTGAGCCTCCACCTGCAAGGAGATTCCTTCTGGCCGCAGTTTGAGAAAGGCGCGGCTGATGCGAAGAAAACGCTAGACTTCACCAAAAAGTGCTGTCAAGACCTTATCAAATCCTACTGCGACATTGGCGTAGATACCATCATGGTGGTTGAGAGAATGCCGAGCAGGATAGAGGAACCGGTTGGCACCCAGATGAAAGCAGCATATCGGGCGATGTGGAACGTCCTCCGCTACTTCAAGGGATACTCTGTGCTCCTAGCATACGGCTGCACGGCGGACAACCTGGAATTCCTTTGTAGTCTGGGAGCGGACGCTGTGGTTGTGGGTGGAATGTCCGAGGCAGTCTGCTTACGCGACTATGCCAAGACACGTAACTTGTGTTTCGCCGAGGCTGTGCGAACTCAAGATCTTCTGTCGCTTGATTCTGAGGCAGTGAGATCAAAGGTCAGAGGTACACTTGAGAGTTCCTATGTGAATAAGGGCTTCTTCCTCACTACTGAATGGGAGATTCCCTACGATGCCTCGATACAGATGTTTCACGAGGTGATGAAGGCGACCCGGGAATTCAAACCTGACGTAAAGACTACTGTGTGACGGTCTGACTCCAGCACAGGAGGTGAAGCAATGATGCGTGCTGCGCCATAGTACTGTGGGTTGAATGCTGCTGGTTAGCTTTGTGCTATGCCAAGCAGCGGCATATCCAGATTGCATCAACAGAAGGGAGGAAACTGATGAAGCACGTATTGAGAGTGACTGTTGTTTGTCTCTTGGTTGTAGCACTTTTAGCTGTGCCCCTCTTGGGCTGCGGGAACGGGGATGGGGGAAAAGTGAAGATCACCATAGGTGTCATCACGGACTTCACAGGGGTGGGCGCAGAGGCTTTCAAGCGTATTAACGTTGCGATAGAGGATTTGGCCAAATATTATAATGAGCAAAACCTCATACCAGGGGTGGAGTTGAAGCTAGCCCTATACGATGCCCAGTACACGCCCTCGAGGTACGTTCCAGGATATGACTGGTTGAAGCAGAAGGGAGCAAAGATAATACTTACCCCCGACCCCGAAGCAGCGGAGATACTCAAGTCCTTTGCCGCTAGAGACAAGATGCCCCTGTGCACCTGGATGGCCAGCGACGCTATGGTTGATCCTCCTGGTTGGGTATTTTGTGCGGCTGGCAGAGCGTCTAGTGCTTTGCCGACTCTCCTGGAGTGGATCAGCCAGCAGTGGCCCAACTATCCAACAAGGCCAAAGATCGCTGCTGTTGGTTGTCAAGAGGTATCGATGACTCAGATTGTAGAGACGCTAAAACAATACTGCCAGGCTCACCCGGACAGGTTTGAGTATGCTGGCAAATACCTTGCTCCTATGGGCACCACGCTCTGGAGTGGTCAGGTCGAGAAGGTGAAAGACTGTGATTACATTGTCCACAACCAGGCTATGACATTTACAGCTAATTTTCTTAAGCAGCTTCGGAGCAAGGAATCTACGGCAAAAACAGTCGATCTTGATGCCCAGGCCTCTGCGATACGTTACTTTCTGGACATGTGTGGCTGGGAAGAATTGGATGGGCATCTCAGTTTCTTTCCGTGGGGGTGGTGGGGTGACCCGCTCGCCAGCGTAGAGTTAGCTGAAGAGCTTCTAAACAGATACCACTTAGCAGCTGAGGCTGCCGACATTAGGTCGGCCGGCAATGGGTATCTGGCCCTCTATGCCCCCATGGTTTTCTTCGATATTCTTCGACAGACGGTGGAAGAAGTAGGCGCTGAAGACTTTGACGGTCAGGCGTTTTACAACACAGCCATAAACTTCAGCAAGACATACGATGGCTTTCCCGAAAGAGCATTTACCGAGACTCGAAGGGCTTTCCCGAACGAAGCAGCGGTATACGAGTGGAGGGCTGAGGTGAAGGATATAGTGAGGATTAGTGATTGGCTGTCCTATGCCTCCTAAGGCATTCCGTTCTCGAATAAGATTAAGTCAGAAAGCAGTCAGGATGAATTAGGTAGTGGGTAACCCGCAGACCATAGTATGTGAGGTGAAGAATGGGCAAGGTGTTTGCATCACCGGCGGAAGCCATACAGGACATAAGCGATGGCGCCAGCATCCTTATTGGTGGAGTGGGAACTCCGCAGGCCTCACCAGTCGGCCTTCTGTTCGCGCTCAGAGACAAGGGTGTCCGAAATCTGACCCTGATATGTAATAATACTGGTGCCGGACCCTGGTCTCCTTCGATACTGGCAGACAATAAGCAGATCAAGAGACTAATTGCGGCCTTTGGGGCATATGCAGGGTGGGCCACCGCTGTTGATGAGCAAATCCAGTCGGGTGAAATAGAGTTGGAACTGGTGCCCCAAGGAATTCTCTGTGAGCGGCTGAGAGCCGGAGCGGCTGGTATTCCCGCCTTCTATAGTCCTACCGGAGTGGGAACTATAGTAGATTCCGGCAAGGAGCATCGCGTATTTGGTGGCAGGGAGTACATGCTGGAAACAGCGCTCACGGCCGACTTTGCCTTCATCCCAGCCCACAAGGCTGATACCATGGGAAATTTGGTGTATCGCTGTACAAGTCGGAATTTCAATCCTGTGTTCGCCAGCGCAGCCAAAGTGACTATTGCAGAGGTGGATGAGATTGTGGGCGTGGGTGATCTCAATCCAGACTATATCGTTACCCCAGCAATCTATGTTGATCGCATTGTCGAAACAACCGTCGACCGTCAAGAGATACTGGAGCAGTTGAAGCCGATGCTGGCTCATAGGCTTGTCGTCGGAGGGGCCATCGAGAGGCCGGGTATGAAACCCGGCCTGACTCGAGAACTTATCGCCATGAGAGTGGCCAAGGAGTTCAAACCTGGTGATTGGGTGAACTTGGGAGCAGGTATGCCAGCATTAGTCACCCAGTTCCTTCCAGAGGGTGTCATGATTCATACCGAGGTAGGCATTATGGCCCCCGGTTCTCCCCCCCAACCCGATCAGATTGACCGCGACATCTACGGAGCGAGCGGAGAATTTCTGACAGTCCAGCCAGGGACGTCTTTCTGCTCTAATCTCGAGGCCTTCACCATGGCTCGAGGCAGTCGTGTAAAAGCCGTGGTTTTGGGTGCCTTCCAGGTTTCAGAGAAAGGGGACTTGGCCAATATATGGTCGCCCAAGATGAGGGCACCGGGGGTTGGTGGAGCCATGGATTTGGTAGTCGGCAGAGCCAGGGTTATCATAGCTATGGAGCATGTGACTGATAAGGGTGAACCCAGAATCCTAGAAAAATGCACATACCCACTTACAGCTCTGCGCTGTGTTTCTCTGATAGTGACCGATCTGGCTGTTATTGAGGTGACACCTGAAGGACTTGTGCTGAGGGAGGTGGCGCCTGGGTGGACTCCTGAAGAGGTTCAGGCTCTGACCGGCGCGAAGTTGACCATCGCGCCGGATTGTAGAGAAATTGCTTTCTAGCGAAGGCACTGCAAAAAACAAATGTGTGACAGAAGGTCGATCCGAAATGTTAACCATGGACGGTAGACCATGAGCAGTAAGGCCAATCGAGAATCTCGGTGGCGAAAAGGGGCGGATCTAGCTTTGAAGCTGAGGCGAAATTGGACGGCCTCAAAAGATGAAGGAGAGGTGTAGGGTAATGAAGAGGTTTGAAGGCAAGACTGCTGTAATAACTGGGGGCAGCTCCGGGATTGGTCGGGTTACAGCACTGGCGTTTGCTAAAGAGGGGGCAAAGGTTGCCATCGCCGATGTCGCGGTGAAGGCTGGTGAGGATACAGTGCGGCGCATCAAAAGAGCGGGGGGTGAAGCCATCTTCATCAAAACGGATGTGTCACAGGCAAGAGAGGTTGAGGCGTTGATCAACAAGGTCGTGGAGGTCTACGGTCGCTTGGACTTCGCGTTCAATAATGCTGGCATTAGGGAAGATTCGGCACCTACGGCCGATTATCCAGAAGAAAGCTGGGATCGGATCATCAGCACTAATCTCAAGGGCGTATGGCTCTGCATGAAGTATGAAATACCGCAAATGCTAAAACAAGCCCACGGTACCATCGTTAATGCCTCATCAATTGCGGGGGTTCGCGGTGTGGCGACTTCTGGTGCCTATTCGGCTGCCAAACATGGTGTCATCGGTGTAACAGAATCGGCCTCCCTTGAGTACGCGAAGGACGGGATTCGTGTAAACGCCGTGTGTCCCGGTGTGATTGACACACCTATGGAGGCGGCTGACCTTGCTGACCCACAGGTTAAGGCAGCCCTAACGCCTCCCATAGGCCGCGTGGGCAGGCCAGACGAGATCGCAGAAGTTGTCTTGTGGCTGTGCTCAGAGGCAGCGTCATTTGTCACTGGCCAAGCCATTATTATCGACGGTGGCGCAACATTACCTGTGTTCAGGATGTGATGTGCAAGTGGGC
>VGOE01000092.1 GCA_016876035.1 Chloroflexota bacterium | reverse complement strand
CCACATGAAAACCCCGCGGCGGGTCGTCTGTGGCTTGCTCTGGACACAAAGAGCGGCACGAGAGGTGGCAAAACTGCTCTCGCACCCCCCCGACCTGTACCACTCACGGATTATGGAGTCGCCTATAATAGAGCCTGCCGGACAAAGTTGCAAAAAACAGTGGCCACGCCTGTTGGGCTGGAGACGTCCAACCCATTGTGTCCGACGATTGCAGGTAGTATCACATGAAATCGAGAAATCATCAGTGGGATGACACCACAACCAGCCTCGGGAGGTAACAAAATGAGCCATCTCCTTTTTGGCACAGCAGGCGTCCCCAAGAGCGCTCGGGGTCCCACCACGCAAGCCGGCATCGAGCGCATAGCTGAGCTTGGCCTTGAATGTCTGGAAGTGCAATTTGTGCAAGGCGTCAAGATGACCAAAGAAGCTGCCTTGCCAGTAGGGAAGCTGGCAGCCCAGAAGAGAGTGACGCTGACTGTTCATGCGCCCTACGCCATCAACCTGAATGCTAAAGAGCCAGAAAAGGTGAAGGCAAGCCAGGAAAGGTTGCTGCAATCTGCCCGTGTGGCAGCAGTTCTGGGTGCTAAAGGTATTGTCTTTCATGCTGCCTTCTATCTTGGAGACGCAGCGGCGGCAGTCTATGTCAATGTGAAGAAGCATCTCGAAGAAGTGCGAACCATGCTGAAGAGGGAAGACAACCAGGTGCTACTCAGGCCTGAGGTAACAGGCAAGGCAAGTCAGTTCGGCAGCATTGAAGAGCTCTTGAGCCTGAGCACCGAAATAGAAGGAGTCGCCCCTTGCCTCGATTTCTCCCACTGGCACGCCCGAACGGGGCAAGCTAACTCCTACCCCGAATTTCTCAGCATCCTGGATCAGGTGGAGGCTAAGTTGGGTAAACAGGCTCTAAGCAATATGCACATTCACCTTTCGGGGATTCATTACAGCAAAAAGGGGGAAATCAAGCACCTGGAACTGCGCGAGTCTGATCTCCGGTACAAAGAGCTTCTCAAAGCCCTGAAGGCGCGAGAAGTGAGCGGGCTGATAGTCTGCGAAAGCCCCAATCTGGAAGATGATGCCCTGCTTCTGCAACAGAGCTACCGTGAGGCTTCTGCCTAGTATCGCGTAACTACCGAGATTCTTCTCCGCCTGCGGCGGATCAGAATGACATCTACGTAAGCTGTCGCGCTGAGCACAGCGAAGGGTCTCATGTTACGCAGAACTAATGTGCTGCCCAATAGTCGTGGACCCTCTTTAGCTCCTGAAGCCAGAAGGCCCGCTTGTCCTTATCAGAGCCGCCGTGGAACTTGCCCAGATTCTGTGCTCCCCTGAAATACCCTTTACCTGGCATCTGGCTATCTTTGCGAACTACTACCGAACCCAACAAGGGGTGCCCCTGCTGAGCCTCACTGCGGCAAACCTCCGCCAGCACGCAACCGATCTCTTTTCGACCCCGCCCTGTATTCAAATTCACACCCACCAGGGAAGCTATATCACTATAGTGGGTGACAGTGCCAGTTCGGGCCACCTGTCTCAATGCTTCATAAACAGCCTGATTTACCAATTTCTTTTCACCTCAGGTATTTCTTCTTGAACGAGCTTCGATAAACGGAGTCCGCCCTTTTGCCAGACTATCATTTCACTGTTTGCTGCTAGCCCTTCCGTATGGCGGCGTTCAATCGCCTTGCCAGCGCCTTGGCATTACGCACTGCAAAAGCCTGGGAATCGTTGTTAAAGTAGACATAAATCGAGGTCAAGCCCCGTCCCAATTCTTCAATCCTGTTAGCCCACTTCTCAATCTCACTATCAGAATAACAGCTTTCGTACATGCCAGCGCTACCATGGAAGCGGATGTACGCGAAGTCAGCGGTGGCTGCAATGGGGGTGACAAATCCAGGCATATCATAAATGCAAAAGCTGATGCCGTGCTTTCGCAAGAGAGCAAAGGTTCCTTGGTCAAACCAGGACTCATTGCGGAACTCAACGACATGGCGCAGGTCGCAAGGCAGCAATTCAAGGAAGGCCTGTAGCAAAGCTTCATTTCGGGGCATATTAGGTGGCAATTGATACAGCAAGGGGCCAAGCTTTTCACCCAGGATCCGCGCCCGAGAAAGAAAGGTCTCCAGGGCTGTCTCCACATTCCTCAGCTTCTTGAGATGAGTGATGAGACGGCTTACCTTGACGGTGTAAACAAATCCCGGCGGTGTGCGGTCGTGCCAGGCTTCAAACGCCCTCTCTGAGGGAAGACGGTAGAAGCTGTTGTTGAGCTCCACCGTATCAAAATGCTGGCTATAGAACTCAAGCCACTTCGCTTGAGCTAGCGCCTGAGGATAGAATAGGCCACGCCAGTGATTATAGACCCAGCCCGATGTTCCGATGTGAAACTTCATCCTTCTGGATCTTCTGCCGACCTCACATACGCTGGAATCGCCACCCCACCCCAGGCTAGCACAGGTCCTGGCGAAGGTCAAAACCGTTGCCTCATATTCAACGATGCTTCTGCCGTCTCTTTATGGTGAACTCGAGATGCTCCAGTTTCTGATTTGCAACATACGCACGTAACTATGTCGTTTAACACAGTCTTGTGACATGGAGAACGGTGTGCTATTATGATACCGAGGCAAAAGACGATGACCGAAAAAGGCAAAGCTCTGGAGCTGGCTATCCAGCAGATCGAAAAACAGTTCGGTAAGGGCTCAGTGATGAAACTGGGCGAGGAAGCGGCACGATTGGCAGTGGATACTATTCCTACAGGCTCGCTTTCGTTGGATCTGGCTCTAGGGGTGGGTGGTATTCCAAGGGGGAGGGTGACCGAGATCTTCGGCCCAGAGTCATCTGGGAAATCGACACTTGCCTTTCACATCATATCGCAGGCCCAAAGGAAAGGAGGAATAGCAGCCTACATAGATGTAGAGCACACCTTCGATCCCCTCTATGCTGCTCACTGTGGCGTTAAGGTGGAGGATCTTTACATATCGCAGCCAGACACTGCAGAGCAAGCCCTTGAGATCACTGAGACTCTTGTAAGGAGCGGGGCAGTAGACGTGATCGTCATCGATACGGTGGCTGCTCTGGTTCCCAGAGCGGAAATAGAAGGGGACATGGGTGATGCCCAGGTAGGCCTACAGGCCAGGCTGATGTCCCAGGCCCTCAGAAAGCTGACTGCCGCTATCAGTAAATCGAACACGGCCACCATATTTGTCAACCAACTGAGGGAGAAGGTAGGAGTCTTCTTCGGCAATCCTGAAGTAACCCCGGGCGGAAGAGCACTGAAATTCTACAGCTCGGTGAGGATTGACCTGAGGCGACTAGACTCCATTAAGGCAGGAAGCGAAGTCGTTGGCAATAGGGTCAGGGCCAAGGTGGTGAAGAACAAGGTGGCCCCACCTTTTAGAACGGCGGAATTTGATATCATGTTTGCCCATGGCATAAGTAAGGAAGGCGATCTCATCGACCTTGGTGTAGGTATGGGGATAATAAAGAAGACCGGCGCCTTTTTCTCCTTTGGTGAGGAGCGCCTGGGGCAGGGGCGTGAGAATGTCAAGAATTACTTGAGGCAGAATCAAGAACTTGCCCAGGAGATAGAACGCCAGATCAGAGCTAAGGCTGTGTCTTCAGCCAAGCCCCTGACCACCGAAGACGAAACGGCTGCATTGCTGGAATGAAGGGAAGACTGCCTTCCAATGACCAATCCTGTTTGGATGTTGCCCTCCGGTATCTTAGCTACCGCCCTCGAAGCGAGTGGGAGGTCAGAAGACACCTGGAGAAGAAAGGGTTCGGCCCTGAGCCTGTGCAAGCCGTGCTGCGCAGTTTAAGAGAACAAAAGTTAGTGGATGATGTAGCCTTTGCGGAATTTTGGAAAACGAATCGGGAGTCTTTTAGTCCTCGCAGCCGAGCGATGCTGCGGAGCGAACTGAGAAGGAAAGGCATTACCCAGGATATAATAGCTGAGGTGGTTCAGGGAGTGGACGAAGAAGCCAGCGCCTGGGAGGCGGCCCAGAAAAGGGCCAGGCGGTTTACCATGTCGGATTATGACAGCTTTAGCCGCGGCCTGACTGCTTTTCTCAGGCAGCGAGGTTTCAATCATGAGTTAGCCCAGCAGACCGCAAACTATCTGTGGAAGGAGAGACACGAAGAAAATGTCTAAGGGTTCTCGTCACGGAGGCAAAGGAAGAAAGGGCAGGAAGAGCCACCGCTATGCTCGTCCGTCTATGCCTATAGCAGCGAAACCACCGGTCAGCGAGGCGAGCGTTTCGGCTACTCGTCCAGCGCCTCAACAAGCACCTGCTGCTCGCCCAGCACCGAGACCAACGACTGCTGTTCAACAGGCTTTGCCATCATATCCTTACATGCTCAGGGATTTGAAGACCATTGGCATCATAGCAGGAGCTCTGCTCATCCTCATGATAATCCTTGCCGTGGTGCTTTAGGCCAGAGACTGCTCTAGCACTTGGCTATTTGCCAGGCCTCCGCCACCATCGGGTAGAGGCCAGGGCTAGTAAAGGCTCTAGAGAACGATCCTCGCGGGTATAACCTTACTTCAGAGAGCACGCAATACTCCCCTCTTCCGATCCAAAGATGAACGTGATCCTTCCAACGGTCAACAATCCTGTTTTTTCAGTTACATCTCAGGTGATCCGAATCGCACTCTTGACATGCCGAAAGTGCAATGATAGCATCGTCATGTCTAACGGTTGATGAGACATAGCAGTCTCATTACGAATACGTCGCCCAAGATTCGTGGGCATGTTCCTCGAACCCATGTTTCCTGCGTTGAGTGATGCAGAGAAAATCTTAGGTTCCAAGCGCTGAGCTGGAGACGAAACTCAAAGCATGAGCCGCCGAGTTGGATGAGAACCGAGTTGTGTTTACGACTTTAGCAGGGGACTTGCCTTAAGAACGACTGAGAAGCCACAGAGAAGAGGGTATGCGCAGGTTGCGCAATAGTCGGGAGTTGATTCGTAGAAAGGAGGCTCGATATGCCTGACTATGATGTCATCGTCGTGGGGGCGGGTCACAACGGCCTAGCAGCAGCCACTATTCTGGCCAAAGAGCGCTTGAAGGTACTATGCCTGGAAAAGAACACCTATGTAGGCGGGATGGCAGGCACCACAGAGTTCTTCAAGGGTTTCAAGCACGATGTTGGCGCAGCGACTATCTTCCCCCTCAGCGAGCGAGTTGTGGAAGACCTGGAGCTAAGAAAATGTGGCCTTGAGTTTGTCGATGCACCGACCCGATCATGCAGTATCGGTGGGCCTGGCGAGACACCACTCATCTGGTACGCTGACGAGATCAAGATGATGGAGCATCTGCGAGACGACCATGGGGAAGACGCTCTGCAGGGACTGGCAGGCCTGTTTGAATTCTGCCGTACTCCCTCCCATGCCATGGATCGTTTCAACCCGCTCAGTCCGCCTAAATCTCTGGGTGCCATAATGAATGCAGCGCCCAGTATTCAGGCGAAGGATGCCATGAGGAGGTGCTTCCTTGGCAGTTGCATGGATCTGATCAATGAGTTCTTTCCTGATCCCAACAGGCATAGACTTATCAGAGGGACTCTAGCTTATCTCGGAGTTAATTCCTCGGGCTATATGGGGCCGTCCACCCCGGGCAGTGCCCTCGGTTTGGTTTACTCTGTCGCAACCAACGGTGCGGGACAGTTCATGAGACATATTAAGGGTGGTATGGGCAGGCTCATGGAGGGTCTCCAGAGGTCGTTTGAGGAGAATGGTGGTGAGACGAGGGTTGGCACGCCGGTTAAGAGAATTCTAATAGCCAAAGGAAAGACCGTCGGGGTAGAGCTTGAAAAGGGTGAAAAAATAACAGCCAAGGTGGTCCTGTCCAACCTCGATGCCCATGCCACCTTCGTAAGACTGGTGGGGGAGAACAATCTGCCTGCGGATTTTGTCAGCATGGTTAAGAGGATAGACAATAGGTGCCCCTACATGCAGATTCTTGTTACCCTGAAGGAGCTGCCTGAGTTTAGGGGAGATTTTGCCTTTGCGAATGACGACAGTCTCAGGTGGGCCATGGGCATTTTCCCCAGTCCGGAGGATGTGGAGCGATGCTGGGATGCTTGCAAATCCGGCAGGGTAGCGGAAGACCCAGTCCTCGGTTACCAGATAGCCAGTGTTTGGGATAACAGTTTGGCTCCACCGGGCTACCACGCAGGAAGCATCTTCGTGCCGTTCTTTCCTGTTACTGCTGCGCGAGACCAGCTTCACCGCTCAGAGACGAAATGGTGGATAAGGCGATAGAGAAGATGAACAAATACGCCCCAAACTTCAGGAATTCTATCATGGACAAGGCAGTCTTGATCCCACAGTGGTATGAGAATGTATTTGGCTGTACCAATGGAGATTTCACCCACGGCGTGATCCGGCCTGATCAGATGTTCGACTTCAGGCCAGTGGTAGGATGGTCAGGATATGAAACTCCGGTGGGAAACCTGTACCTTTGCAGCTCGGCTTGCTATCCTGGTCCAGGCGTGACTTTCATACCAGGTTACAATAGTGCCTACGAGGTGCTGAAGAACTGGGAAAGAATAAAGGACTGATGCTACTCCCCGGGCAGGCGGTTGGCACGGGTCGCCAAGTCAGAACCGCATGTGCTGGACAATTCATCTGTCCTAAGGGAGCGCTGTTTGGACACGAAGATGGGGGTATGCGAAAAATGTTCGGTGCAGGCCTCATTATCAACAGTGAACATGGATCAGGAAAGGAGGTTGCATATGAAAGACATCGGGAAAAAGGCAGTAACGTGTTTCCTTGTCATAGCTTTGGTGACTGCGTTTTGCTTTGGCTACGGCTGCGGTAACGGAGGTGAAGGTCAAAAAACCATCGTTCTCGGTCTGATGACAGACATGACAGGACCGTCCGGATCATTTTACGCTTCTGTTTTGTACGCGGTGCAGGATGCCACCAGGTATGTCAATGAGGAAGAGCCTATCCCGGGGGCGAGAATAAAAATAGAGATCTGGGATGAAAGGTCTGACGCTTCCAGGATTATACCCGGCTATGAATGGCTGAAACACAGAGGTGCAAAGGTAATCCTTTCTCCACAGCCCGAGGTTCCTGAGACACTGAAACCCTTCGCCGAAAGAGACAAGGTTCCGGTGTTCACCTGGGCGTCGAGTGAGGTCATAATTCAGCCCCCGGGATGGGTATTCTGTGTCAATGCTAATGTCCCTGATATGATGCAAAGTCTCCTAAAGTACGTTAGCGGCCAGTGGCCTAACTATCCAATAAGGCCCAAGATTGCTTACGTAGGTTGGAGCATAACTCCTTGTCATTCTGTATTGCATTCAAGATGACAGTTAATATATAATATTGCCATGGAGGTGATTCCATGGCAAGAACAGCCCGGTTTTCGGATGAGGAAGTAACAAGAGCATGTGAACTCAGGGACAAAGCGACTACAGTAACGGAGCTTCGCAAGGCGTTGTCGGTTTTATTGATCGCTGAGGCAGGTTTGGACACAAGCCAGACGTCAGAGATACTGGGGATCAGTAAGAGGACGGTGTTTCGCAATCGTAGCAGTACTCGCCATCAAGATGAAGAGAGACGGAACACATGGGGCGGACGGCGCCACTACAGTATGACGATTGAAGAGG
>VGOE01000091.1 GCA_016876035.1 Chloroflexota bacterium | reverse complement strand
TGACCAGGTTCGCGGAGAAAAGGGGCAGGGCGCAGTCAATCAGGTCCAGGTACAAGACCCACCGCCCTTCCAGCCCTAATACCCCACGATTGTCTTAGCGGTTCGTAACACTAGACCCTTCTCTTTCCTTGCCGGAGGGAGAAGGGTTTTGGTTTGTGGGGCGGAACCACGCTGCATGGTGGGTGAAGTCCGCCTCAGGCCGACGAAATCCACCGCAATACTAGACCGCTGCCAGGATGACGGTGTAGTTCTTGCCATAGGCCTTGGCGCAGGCGGGGCAAGTGGTATAGAAGAAATACATCTTCTTCAGCTCTTTGCCCTGGGACTTCACATATTTCTTCATTTGCTTGACCCACCTGCCGGCGTTCCTGAAGGGCCCTTCGAAGACCTTGCTCAGAAAGGTGCCGGACATGCGGGTCATCTCCGCCCCTGGCACCTCTTTGCTCACGGCGATGTAGACGTCGGTGCCCCAGAGGGACTTCTCATCGCAGAGCATGAGGGGCTTGTCGGCCAGAGCGCCCGCCTTCTGGATCCGCTCCATGTTCCTCACCATCATCTTGCCGAAGCCCAGGGGTAGGTGCAGGAAGGCCCTGGTATGGTCTTTGACGAAGAGCGTTTCCGTCAGGGTTATCTCCTTCTCATCCCAGGGCGCGGGATCGAACCTGGGGCAACAACCTGTCTCCGACTGTTCATACAGCTTGTCCTTGTCCATAGCCACTGCCTCCTTTGCTCGGCTGACTCAGAGCGGTGGCGGGTTTCGTTTTACTCGACACGCCCCGCCCGTTCTCTAATCCGATCCCAGTCAGGGTCTCCGTGACTGAAAAAGGATTTGAAGTTGTCCTTCAGCCACTCGTAGTAATCGTCCTCAACGTATCTACAGAAAGTCTCAACAAGCGAATCCTCCTGAATATCCTTGGGCACTTCTATTTCGAACGCCTGCAATTTATCATTCAGGAATTCTCTCACCACCTCGCGATCAAGCATTTTGTAACCTCCGCGCTTTTTGCATCAATCAGGACAGAAGCGGGCTGCCTTTCAGTTCGCCCACCCTACTTTCTACCTACCGTTTGGTCTCCTAATATGCCCGTTTATTCCGTGCCTATTATAAGCATCGAATACATCTTTGCAGAATCTAATCATGTTTTGGTCGTCGCTCGCTAAAGCCTTCTCATAGATTCTAATGAAATATCTCTTACCAGCCTCGGTCTGTGAGTAGTTCTTCTTGATATTGTTGTGCTGTGTGCATAGAGTCTGGCCATTCTCAACGGAGTTGTCTCCCCCTCTGTCTTTGGGCTTTATGTGGTCTGCGTGTATCTCGACGCCATCGGCAATTCCTTTGCCGCAGACTACGCATCTGTAGCTATCACGCCGGAAGATAGCCTCCTTCGCTTCGGGAGGAAAGTCAAATAGATGGACACCTTCGACACGTTCGGGATCGTAACGGTGCACTCCTTTTCTGACCTTAACCAGTTTTCCTTCTTGGTGAAGTTTGCGGATGGCCCTCCAGGGGTCGCGGGGTGGGCTTGGATGGCTTCTAAGATACTCTTCCGTAACCCAATCGACGACTGGCCCCATCGGCAGGTCCTCATTTGGGTGCCTCCGGAAATACTCCATTACCAGATCGCTGATAGTCTTCGACTCAGCCATTATTTTGCTACCGTCACAAGATCAAACCTCAACTGATCCAACTTGCCTACCTCCAGTAGTCTTTTCTTTGCCAGATCGCAATACTTGTCGTCAATCTCAACCCCTATCCCCTTCCTATTTGCCTGTAAACAAGCAATTAGGGTCGAGCCACTCCCAAGAAAGGGGTCTAGGACTGTATCACCCACGAAGCTGAAGAGTTTTATGCACCGCCTCGGTAATTCAATCGGGAAAGGAGCAGGATGTCCAACCCTCTTCTTGCTCTCACCCATAAAGTTCCAAACACCGTTCGTCCATTCCAGGAATTCTTTTCTGGTTATGTCGGACTGACGGCCGCCGCTCCTCTTTTTCCAGTTTCTCTTGTAGAGGACGACGATGGCCTCTACAGGGGCTATTACATAAGGGGCAGCCGCTGAGAGCCATG
Source organism: Chloroflexota bacterium (assembly GCA_016876035.1). Taxonomy (GTDB): domain Bacteria; phylum Chloroflexota; class Dehalococcoidia; order UBA2247; family RBG-13-53-26; genus VGOE01. Next base: position 5,723 of record VGOE01000091.1, on the reverse strand, counting down.
ACCCCCAGGCAGTCCTTCGGGAAATGTTCTGCTCATTCCAGATAATGGTGGAGTGATAGTTGAACCCCACCTGCTTGGCAATAGTTGTGATATCCGCGCACACACTCTGCTGACCGCCCTTATTCTTATCTAACGGGATATTAAGGCAGAATCTACCGTCATCTCTCAACAGTTCATAGCACCTTGTCAACCATTCCCTGGTGAAACTCAAATAGTCTACATAGGACATCGTATCATTATGAGAGTTGTACTTCACATCGACATTATAGGGAGGTGACGTCACAACCAAATCCACCGAGCCTTCGCTTATGCTCTGTGTCTTTAGGAAGTCAGCCTTGATTATCCAGACTGAATCCCTATGAAAGAAGAGGTCGTTTGCCTGATCGAGGTCATCTATAGACGGTGGCTTATCGTGGTAGAGAGGTGCGGCAGTGAAGACAGCCTCTACCTCTCTTACCAAGAGTGCGGGCTTTCTGTACCTGCTAGGATTCTGAGGTGCCTCGAAATCTTGACTTCTCGCCAGGTAGCTTTCAATACTTTCTTTGTTGAAACGCCTCTGTCCCCCTGGAGTTCTTAGAGAAGATATAAGACCTTGTTTCTCCATGCGGTAAATCGTGGACGCGCTTACACCTAGATACCTAGCAGCCTCTCTTGTTGTGAATATTTCCTTCTCCATAATGCACTCCTCTTTGGGGCTTCCCCTAAATGCTTCCGAGACTATACAACATTATGCAACACTTGTCAAGACATAGCACGAGCTCATTAGAAAGCGATGAGCCTCTATGTCGCTGCGCCCTGCTGGCGCGCGCTCGAACGTAGTACGAAACCACGTAAGATCGTTGGGTGTCTAGCAGGAGAGACCATGCGACTTTTTCCGGATTTGTACTCCGTATGTCCCTTGCAGAGTGGCTGTCACTCTCTTTCCATAGAGCGGGCAAAACAGAGGGATTTGCTTAGAAGTAGCAGCGTTCTACATGGATAACCTCTTGACAACCGTCATATTTTGTTGTAATATTGTTTCAGTCGACTGGAGGTGATGCATGCAGAATGTCATAAAACAATTTGTCCCTCTAGCACCTGAGGACCTACCGGGTGATCCTGATTTGGGCGGATGGCGTCCCTTTCCGCGGCGCTTGCTCAAGAAGCATATCTCAGTGTCAGCCCCTCTCTCTGCGTTGACTCTTGAGCAAGCCGTCAAGTCGGTTGCATTCACGGCGACCTATCTTTGTCTAAATAGGGCCGTTCAGAAGCTAGGTACCGTACTTGCTGGCATGGACCATAGCTGTCACCAAGAATAGCATGATGAACCCTGGGTGAAGAGCAGACAGTGATCTGCAAACAATAAATAATCATCAAAGGAGGATGAAATGACCACAGACAGTCTTCAGGAGAGAATCAAGGCGTTAGCGACTGACGCGAGTTATCTCATGACAGTGCCAGCGCTCAAAGGTCGCATGGGATCCATAGACTATTACGTGATAACCTTGCCATACTCGGTGATGTCCAGATACGTGACTACCACAGACCGGAACCTGCCTGCCAAGGAAAGGGAGAATCGGAAACCAACGCCGACGCGATATGGTGTGATCGCTGACTACATGACGAAAAACCCCGAGAGCTATCGCTTTAGCTCTATTACATGCACATACGGGAGAAATGGAACCGAGAAGCCTTACGACTGGGTGCCAGCAGGGCCCTCGGGTGACGCTTCGCGCATAGGCCTGTTGACCCTAGATCAAAGGGATCCTCTCATAATCGTGGATGGCCAACATAGGTTTGAGGGTATAAAGAAGGCAATCGAACACGACCAATCGTTGGCTGATGACATGGTCTCTATAGTCTTATTTCCATATGTGAGCCTCAAGGCGGCACAACAGCTGTTTTCTGACCTTAACCGCACTGCTAAGAAGACCACTAAGAGTCTAGACATCCTGTTCGACCACAGAGATGTCGTCAACAGGGTTACCCAAGCCCTCGTGGAGAGAGTATCAGTCTTCAAAGATCGGGTAAACGTAGAGGATGCTGGCATTCCTGCTCAGTCACCCCAAATGTTCACATTGGCTGGCATATACCAGGCCACGGAACCGATCATCGACGCTATACACGAGGCAAGTCTCATCAGGGAGGAGCTCGCCGAACGTGACGCAGAAGGTAGGCCGATAGATAACGAGGCTCAATACGTTGACTTTCTAGTGCAAGTGTGGGAATTCATCGCCTCTCAATTTCCTGAGTGGGGTAAGGTGGCTAGAGGGGAGCTTAACATCACAGTGGAACGGTCCAGGTACATACACTGGAATTCGGGCGTTCTCTCAGCGGTCGGAGAGCTCGTAGCTGCAGCTATGCGTGAAAAGAAACAAGGATGGATGGAGCCGGTCAAGATTGCTTTAACGCATGCCGAGACTCGTGGATGGAAAAGGGAAGAACCTCATTGGCAAGGAATTGTCACGGCAGGTACGCTAGTTCTGCCAAGAAGTGTCGTCAGGCCACAACTGAAGGCTTACTTGAAGAACTTGGCCAACCTTCCCTTGACACCTGGGGATCAGAGGAATCTGGAAATTATTGAGGAACGAAAGAAGCAGCTTGGTGTAAGCTAGGGATCAGTATCGTCAGACGAAGTTGGGGCAAGCGATTGTTGCTAGCCCCAACTTTGTTTCTGGGTTGGGTGGCGCACAGTTCCTGGCATCGTAAGCCTGAGAGTGAAGCATGCCACATTGCAGGTCTCTCCGTAAGCGCGGAATGTCATTCAGCCAGCTCTTCCACTTCGTAGGGTGAGAATTGCTCGCTGCCCGTCTTACGCAGTCTAATGTTGAGACCAACCAAAGAACCTCGCTGCTGACGCATGGGCTCCATAGACTCAGCAAGTGACTGAGCAGCAACGAATAGAATAGATTTCATTCCGGTAGTCATTACCTCAACCAGTATCGCCGGAAGATATTTGTTATTCCTATAGACGACGAACGGATCTGAGAGAACCTGGACTTCGGCCCAACCAGTTCCGATTTTCAGATGCTGTAGGCTATTCGGATCCACTCCCTCAAGGGCTTCTTTCATTACCCTTAGAAATACCGAAGAGCCACTCTCTGACACCGCTTAGTTCCCCTTTTCCTGCGACTCATGCGAACCTATTTTAACAACACCGTTCGGCTTTGGCAAGTCCTGGACGAATATGTCTACTGAATACCGCCTTCGGTGACTGCAAATCCTCGTAGCATCCGACACTCGCCGTAGCTTGGTTCTCAAAGCCTTTCGATACTACAGCAGCTTCCGTTCTGTGGCTTATTCGTAGACCTCGATGATGAAGCGCTTGGCTCCCTCTTTGGGAATGGATGACGAACCCGAAGTTGCCTAATATAGCGATAACCTCTTCCCCCGAGAGAGGCCTCAATCTAGGCATGAGCTGGCTCTAGCTCCATGGTTACCAGAATGGTAGGATCGGGGGCAAAGCCCAGTTCGGCTAGATTCTCTCCCTCCAAATGAAGGGCAACTGCCTCCTGGAGGTTGGCCAGCGTTTCATCCAGAGTCTTGCCCTGGGTGACCACACCGATATCCATGCACTCGGCTATGTAGTGGGTGTCCCCTTTCCAGACTACCGCCTTCACTGTGCGCTGTAGGGTCATGTATCCACCTCCACATCCATAGTTTTAACAGGTATCTGGCGTCCTGGTCAATTCCTGTGGTATGAGATCATTTATCAACGTATTGCCCTGTTCGTGTAATTCCGTACTTGATACGGAATCCAGGTGGGGTGGAGTAACTGGATTCCCACTTGCGCGGGAATGACATCTTAACCTTAAAACTATCATTCTCAGACAGCCCCTGACAAGCAAGGTCATTGTGCAGGCCCCACGGCCTCACAGCAGCTTCCGCCCCGTGGCTTTTTCGTAGACCTCGATGATGAAGCGCTTGGCGTCGGGGGTAAGCTCGGTCCCCCGCAGGCGGTTGCCAAAGCGGTACTCCGGGTCGGAGAGGACACACTGGAAGGCCCACTCCAGGTGCTCGGCATCGCTCATGGCGGCCTCCGGCTCGTCCAGGAAACCGGCCACCTCCAGCAGGTCGCGCACCGGCACGCCGTAGGCCGGGGCCAGCTTGCGCAGTATCTCGGCGCTGGGCCGCCTCTCGCCTGTCTCGATCTGGGAGAGATAGGAGGCGGAAAGGCCCACCTTCTCCCCCACCTCGCGCAGCGATAGCCGCTGCTTGATCCGCAGGTCGCGCAGATAGTTGCCCAGGACGTTGGACGCCATGCCTCTGTTCTCCTCCTGTTAAGGACAGTAACACATTTGTAGAAAAATTGCAAGCGTTTTTCGCCTGAAGTGACAAAACTGTTGACAACACAGCCTGTCGGGTGATAGCATCTGTTACATCAAGCGAACAATGTTTGCCAGGAGTGAAGAAATGCTGAAGACGAGAGTGAAAGAGATGGTGCTATGGGACTTCATGACGAAGAACAACCTTTCCCAGAAGGAGATGGCGGAGAGGCTGGGCATAAGCCCGGGGTACATGTCGCAGATGCTGTGCGGGACGAGGCATCCATCGCCGGCGTTGCGGAGAAGGATGCTGGAGGTGATGGGCCCGCTGGCCTTTGATGATCTGTTCAGCGTGGAAAAGGGACAGGGCGATGGGCGTTGAGGTTGGGGGGCAGGTGGTGGTGGGGGGAGGCACGCCTTTGAGGGCAGGCGTGCAGCCTGCCCCTACAGTGACATTGGCGGAGGGTGTCATTCCCGCGGAAGCGGGAATCCAGAGCCCATTAACGAGAGCGGGATCGGCGCGAGTACCAGGTCAGGTCGGGGACCTGACACTCACCAACACGAGAGCGGGATTTTCAAGGCAGTGACTTTTGGAAGAGAGGGAAAAGAAATGGCGATCAAAGGATTATCCGATCAAGTGCGTTTGCCCCGTCTGGGAAAGATAAGGTTGGGGGTGAGGGTGAAGGGTAGAGGGAATAGCTGCTGCCCCAGGGCGGTGGACTACTTCGTCTGCCCGGAGCCGGTGAGGAGGGTCTACGGCGACAGGCCGAAAGAGCTGCGCATCCTGTTTCCTATAGAAGACGAGTCGAAGTGGGCGGCGCAGTTCTATCGGTGCTACTCGCGGAGCAGGGGGCTGGTCTGCCGGGGCAACGGCCAGAGGGCCAGCGCCCTGGTGTACGAACGGACGGGCTTGCTGGCTACCCGAAGCTCCCGAAGGACAACCCTGAAGGAGATCGCCTGCCACCCGCCGACCTGCCCCCATTACGGGGAGCGGTGCCGCCGGGTGATGAACCTCCAGTTCCTCCTGCCGGACGTGCCGGGGCTGGGGGTATGGCAACTGGATACCTCGTCCTACTGGAGCATGGTCAACATCAACAGCGGCCTAAAGATCGTGCACCAGGTCTGCGGCCGGGTGTCCATGATCCCGCTGCGGCTGAAGCTGGTGGCGCAGGAGGTGCGGCCCAACGGGTCGAAGAAGGCAGCCTATGTCCTCGCCCTGGGCACGCCGCTGACACTGACGCAGATGCGGCGGTACGCCCGAGGGACAGCGGGCAGCGGCGGACTTCGGGGATGACCAGACAGTGGAAACAGAATTGCGGAAAGGAGGCATAACGGTGGGCAAGCTATTGACCACGGCTATCCATAACCAGAGATGGGACGTGGCGGCCCATGCGCTGGTGCTGGCAGCCGTCCAGATACAAATCAATGAGGGCAAAGATGGGCAGAAGAAAAGGCGGACAGCCAGGCAACCAAAACGCT